>NZ_JBLVOH010000097.1:34376-38873 GCF_053543675.1 Microbacterium umsixpiens | reverse complement strand
CCGTCGTTTCAGAAGCTTCGGGTCAGAACGGCAGCAGCGGGTCGATCGCGACCGCGACGAAGATCAGCGTCAGGTAGGTGATCGAGGCGTGGAACACGCGCATGGGCCGCGGCTCGGTGCCGTGGACGGCACGGTTGTAGAGCCGGTGCGACTCGTAGATGAACCATCCGCCGAAGACCGTGGCGGACACGGTGTACACCAGACCCATGTTGGCGATCGGGACGAGGAGCAGAGAGCACGCCACCGTCGCCCACGCGTAGAGGATGACCTGGAGGCCGACCTGCGAGGCGTTGCGGGTGACACCCAGCATCGGCACGTCGACGTCTTCGTAGTCGTCCTTGTACTTCATCGACAGCGGCCAGTAGTGCGGCGGCGTCCAGAGGAAGATCAGGAGGAAGAGGACGAACGCCGGCCAGTCGAGCGAGCCGGTGACGGCGGACCAGCCGATGAGCACGGGGAAGCACCCGGCGATGCCGCCCCAGATGATGTTCTGCTCGGTGCGGCGCTTGAGGATCATCGTGTAGATCACGACATAGAAGAAGATCGCGGTCGCGGACAGGGCTGCGGCGAGCCAGTTGGTCGTGGCGAGCAGCCAGACCGTCGAGACGATCGCGAGCGTCCAGGAGAAGATCAGCGCGCCGCGCGGGCTGATCTCGCCCGTGACCAGCGGTCGATTCTCGGTGCGGTGCATGTGCGCGTCGATGTCACGATCGAGGTACATGTTGAATGCGGCGGCGGAACCGGCGCTCAACGAGCCGCCGATGACGGTCGCCAGCACCAGCCACAGGTTGGGCAGTCCGCCCTGCGCCAGGAACATCACCGGAACGGTCGAGACGAGCAGAAGCTCGAGCACACGCGGCTTGGTGAGCGTGATGTAGGCCTTCACCGTGCGACCGATGGACGACTTCCTCACGGTCTGATCAGACATCGTCGAGATCTCGATCGCCTCCTCCGCACATGTGACCGGACAACCTCTCCAGTCTATGACACCGGATGACGTCATCCGCGCCGTCCGCTCGCGTAGCACGACAGTCGTCTTCGCTATGCTGAGAGCACTCGCGCGCCCGGCGCTGCGCACACCCCTCCACCCGTCTCCGCGACGGTGCAGGATGCGCCAGGGAAGTTGCGGATGCGCCAGGGAATAAGGGCGCCCTCGAAACTGTCGGAAAGGGCATGAACGTGTCGGAATTGCAGTGGGATGAGATCGATCGACGCGCGGTGGACACCGCCCGAATCCTGGCGGCCGATGCCGTCGAGAAGGTCGGTAACGGTCACCCCGGCACGGCCATGAGCCTCGCTCCGGCCGCGTACCTCCTCTACCAGCGCGTGCTGCGCCACGACCCGACCGACGTCGACTGGCTGGGCCGCGACCGCTTCATCCTCTCTGCGGGACACTCCTCGCTCACGCAGTACGTGGAGCTCTACCTCGGTGGCTTCGGACTGGAGCTCGATGACCTCAAGGCGCTGCGCACGTGGGGCTCCCTCACCCCGGGTCACCCGGAGTACGGCCACACCAAGGGCGTCGAGATCACCACCGGCCCGCTCGGTCAGGGTCTCGCCTCCGCCGTCGGCTTCGCCTACGCCGCCCGCTACGAGCGCGGCCTGTTCGACCCCGAGGCGGCCGCCGGCACCAGCCCGTTCGACCACTTCGTCTACGTCGTGGCCGGGGACGGCGACCTGCAGGAGGGCGTGACCAGCGAGGCCTCTTCGCTCGCGGGCCACCAGCAGCTCGGCAACCTGATCGCCATCTACGACTCCAACCAGATCTCGATCGAGGATGACACCAACGTCGCCTTCACCGAGGACGTCGCGAAGCGCTACGAGGCCTACGGCTGGCAGGTGCAGACCGTCGACTGGAAGAAGACCGGTGAGTACGTCGAAGACGTCGCCGAACTGTTCGCCGCGATCGAGGCCGCCAAGGGCGAGACCTCGAAGCCGTCGCTCATCATCCTCAAGACGATCATCGGGTGGCCGTCCCCCGGCAAGCAGAACTCCGGCAAGATCCACGGTTCCGCTCTCGGAGCCGACGAGCTCGCTGCCACGAAGAAGGTGCTCGGCTTCGACCCCGAGCAGACCTTCGTGGTCGCCGACGACGTACTCGCCCACACCCGCGGTCTCGCTGCTCGTGCCGCCGAAGCCCGCGCCGTCTGGCAGGAGTCCTTCGACGCCTGGGCCGCCGCGAACCCCGAGAAGAAGGAGCTGCTCGACCGTCTCGAGGCGCAGGAGCTCCCCGCCGACATCACGGCCGCGCTCCCCGTGTTCGAATCCGGCAAGGAGGTGTCGACCCGCGCCGCGTCCGGCCAGGTCATCAACGCACTCGCCGCCGAGCTCCCGGAGCTCTGGGGCGGTTCGGCCGACCTCGCCGAGTCGAACCTCACCACGATCAAGGGGGCGCCGTCGTTCATCCCGGCCGAGTGGTCGACCCATGAGTGGTCGGGCAACCCGTACGGACGGGTGCTGCACTTCGGCATCCGCGAGCACGCCATGGGCGCGATCGTCAACGGCATCGTCCTGCACGGCAAGACGCGCGCGTTCGGCGGCACGTTCCTCATCTTCAGCGACTACATGCGTCCCTCGGTGCGTCTCGCCGCCCTCATGAACATCCCGAGCATCTTCGTCTGGACCCACGACTCCGTCGCCCTCGGTGAGGACGGACCGACGCACCAGCCGATCGAGCAGCTCGCGACGCTCCGCGCGATCCCGAACTTCACGGTCGTCCGCCCCGCCGACGCCAACGAGACCTCGGCCACCTGGCTCGAGATCCTCCGTCGCCACGAGGGACCGGCCGGCATCGCGCTGACCCGCCAGAACATCCCGGTGTTCGAGCGCGGCGAGGGTGCAGCCTCCGGCGACACGTTCGCTTCGGCGGACAACGCGGCCAAGGGCGCCTACGTCCTCGCCGAGGCGCCGAACGGCACGCCGGACGTCATCATCGTGGCCACCGGCTCCGAAGTGCAGCTCGCTGTGAACGCCCGCGAGGCGCTTGCCGCCGACGGCGTGAACGTCCGCGTGGTCTCCGCTCCGTCGCTCGAGTGGTTCGACGAGCAGGACGAGGCCTACCGCGAGAGCGTGCTGCCCGCATCCGTCACCGCGCGCGTCTCCGTGGAGGCGGGCTCCGTGCTCTCCTGGCGCGGAATCGTGGGCGACCGCGGCCGTTCGCTCGGCATCGACCACTTCGGCGCCTCCGCCGACTACAAGACCCTGTTCGAGAAGTTCGGCATCACGACCGAGGCCGTCATCGCGGCCGCTCGCGAGACCATCGCCGCAAACAGCACCAAGGAGAACGCATGAGCACCCCCACCGCACAGCTCGCCGCCGCAGGTGTCAGCATCTGGCTCGACGACCTCTCCCGCACCCGCATCGACTCCGGCAACCTCGCCGAGCTGATCTCGTCGCGCAACGTCGTCGGCGTCACGACGAACCCGACCATCTTCGCGAACGCGATCACCGACAAGAGCAACACGTCGTACGACGCACAGGTCACGGAGCTCGCCGCCTCCGGTGCGAGCGCCGAGGAAGCGGTGTTCGCCGCCACGACCCAGGACGTCGGCGCCGCACTCGATGTGTTCCGCCCCGTCTGGGAGGCCTCGGGACATGTCGACGGCCGCGTCTCGATCGAGGTCTCCCCCGACCTCGCCCACGACACCGCGGGCACCGTCGCTCAGGCCAAGGAGCTGTGGTCGAAGATCGACCGCCCCAACCTCCTCGTCAAGATCCCGGCCACCAAGGCAGGGCTTCCGGCGATCACCGAGGCGATCGCGACCGGCATCAGCGTCAACGTCACGCTGATCTTCAGCCTGGAGCGCTACGCCGAGGTCATCGACGCCTACCTGACCGGTCTGGAGCGCGCACACAGCGCCGATTTCGACCTGTCGAGCATCCATTCCGTCGCCTCGTTCTTCGTGTCTCGTGTCGACACCGAGACCGACAAGCGGCTGTCGGCGATCGGCACCCCCGAGGCCGAGGCACTCAAGAGCAAGGCCGGGCTCGCGAACGCGCGCCTCGCTTACGAGCTCTTCGAGCAGAAGTTCGCGGAGAAGCGCGCCCAGGACCTGATCAAGCTCGGCGCGAACCTGCAGCGTCCGCTGTGGGCCTCGACCGGCGTCAAGGACCCCGCGCTCCCCGACACCCTGTACGTGACCGAGCTGGTCGCCGACGGCGTGGTGAACACCATGCCCGAGAAGACCCTCGAGGCGACGTTCGATCACGGCGTCATCACCGGCGACACCATCACGGGCGGATACGCGGAGGCGCACCAGGTGTTCGATGACCTCGCCGCCGTGGGCATCGACCTCACCGACGTCACGCAGGTCCTGGAGGATGAGGGCGTCTCGAAGTTCATCGACTCCTGGCACGACCTGCTGGGTCAGGTGGCCGAGGCTCTGGAGTCCCAGCGATGACCTTCTCGATCCACACGTCCGGCGCGGCGCGAGCCGCGATCGATGAGACCGTGCCCAGCCTGGTCCACGATCTCGTCGCCTCGCGCATCACCGGCGG
>NZ_JBLVOH010000097.1:32962-34356 GCF_053543675.1 Microbacterium umsixpiens | reverse complement strand
CCGCCGAGGCCGAGGCCGCCGTGCGCCTCGGATGGGTGGAGGCCGTCTCGGTCTCCCGCCCGCTCGTCGCCGATATCGTCGCCCTGCGCGCCGATCTGAACGCCAAGGGCGTCACCCGCGTGATCCTCGCCGGCATGGGCGGCTCCTCGCTCGCGCCCGAGGTCATCGCGCAGACCGCGGGTGTGCCGCTGACGATCCTCGACTCCACGGCCCCCGGCCAGGTGCTCGCCGCTCTCGACGAGGGGCTCACCGACACCGTGCTGGTCGTGTCGTCGAAGTCGGGCTCCACCGTCGAGACCGATTCACAGCGCCGCACGTTCGAGGCCGCGTTCCGCGATCTCGGAATCGACCCCGTGGAGCGCATCGTCGTCGTGACCGACCCGGGTTCGCCGCTCGATGTCTCGGCCCGCGAAGCGGGATACCGCGTCTTCAATGCGGACCCGAACGTCGGCGGCCGCTACTCGGCACTCACCGCTTTCGGCCTGGTGCCTTCGGGCCTCGCCGGCGTCGACATCGACGAGCTGCTGAACGAAGCCGAAGCGTCTTCGCTCGAGGTCGCGGTGGACTCCGCCGAGAACCCCGCGCTCCGTCTCGGCGCAGCGATCGCCGCAACGAACCCGCGACGCGACAAGCTCGGTCTGATCACCGACGGCACGCACATCAAGGGTCTGCCGGACTGGATCGAGCAGCTCATCGCCGAATCCACCGGCAAGGACGGCACCGGCATCCTCCCGGTGGTCCTGCTCCCGGTCTCTCCTGAACTCGACCCGGTGCCCGCCGACCTGCAGATCGTCCGCCTGGTCGACGACGCCAACGAGTTCCACCTGCACGAGCGCCACGAGGGCGAGATCCTCGTGAGCGGCACCCTGGGTGCGCAGCTCATCGTCTGGGAGTATGCGACCGCGATCGCCGGTCACCTGCTCCGGATCAATCCTTTCGATCAGCCTGACGTGGAGTCGGCGAAGATCGCCGCCCGCGGCCTTCTCGATGCCCGTCCGGAGCCGACTGCTCCGGCATTCGTCGAGAACGGTGTCGAGGTGCGTGTGTCCGACACCGCCCTCGCCGCCTCCGGCACCGTCGAAGGTGTGCTCGATGCGCTCTGGGCCCAGCTCCCCGCCGATGGCTACGTGTCGATCCAGGCATACGTCAACCGCCTCGAGGTTCCGCAGCTCCAGGGCCTGCGCGAGCTCGTCGCGGCGGACTCGGGTCGCCCCACCACATTCGGATGGGGCCCGCGGTTCCTGCACTCGACCGGCCAGTACCACAAGGGCGGACCGGCGCAGGGCGTGTTCCTGCAGATCCTGGAGCGCACCGAGGTCGATCTCGAGATCCCGGATCGCCCGTTCACCTTCGGGCAGCTCATCCAGGCCCAGGCCGCCGGTGACGCGGCCCGG
>NZ_JBLVOH010000097.1:25415-32942 GCF_053543675.1 Microbacterium umsixpiens | reverse complement strand
GGGCCCCCCGGTCGTCACGCTGACGATCACCGAGTCCTCGGACGACGTGCTCGCCCTCTTCGAAGCCGCACAGAAGTAACAGCAGGAGAATCCCCCACCCATGTCTGTTCCCATCTCGCGCGGGCACAACCCGCTGCGTGACCCCGATGACCGTCGTCTCAACCGGATCGCGGGGCCCAGCGCTCTCGTGATCTTCGGCGTCACCGGAGACCTGTCACGCAAGAAGCTGATGCCCGCGGTCTACGATCTCGCCAACCGCGGTCTGCTCCCGCCGGGGTTCGCCCTGGTCGGGTTCGCTCGCCGCGACTGGGAGGACCAGGACTTCGCCCAGGTCGTCTACGACGCGGTCAAGGAGCACGCCCGCACCCCGTTCCGCGAGGAGACGTGGACGCAGCTGCTCCAGGGCATCCGGTTCGTCTCCGGCGAGTTCGACAACCCCGACTCGTTCCGCAAGCTCCGCGAGACCATCGAGAAGCTCGACGTGGAACGCGGCACGATGGGGAACCACGCGTTCTACCTGTCGATCCCGCCGAAGGACTTCCCGCTCGTCGCGAAGCAGCTGAAGGATTCGGGTCTCGTCGGCGAGAACAGCGATGATGACGAACGCTGGCGTCGCGTCGTGATCGAGAAGCCGTTCGGGCATGACCTCGAATCCGCCCGTGCGCTCAACGCGGCGCTCGAGGTCGCGTTCCCCGCGGACTCGATCTTCCGCATCGACCACTACCTGGGCAAGGAGACGGTCCAGAACATCCTGGCGCTGCGCTTCGCGAACGAGCTGTACGAGCCGATCTGGAACCGCAACTACGTCGACCATGTGCAGATCACGATGGCCGAGGACATCGGCGTCGGCGGTCGCGCCGGGTACTACGACGGTATCGGCGCCGCGCGCGACGTGATCCAGAACCACCTGCTGCAGCTGCTCGCGCTCACCGCGATGGAGGAGCCCATCAGCCTCTCGGCGGAGCACCTGCGTGCCGAGAAGGAGAAGGTGCTCGCCGCGGTGCACGTGCCGGACGACCTCTCCCTCGCCACGGCTCGCGGCCAGTACGCGGGCGGGTGGCAGGGCGGCGACAAGGTCACCGGCTTCCTGGATGAGGAGGGCATGAACCCCGACTCCACCACCGAGACGTATGCGGCCATCAAGCTCGAGATCGACACCCGCCGATGGGCCGACGTGCCGTTCTACCTGCGGACCGGCAAGCGTCTCGGACGCCGCGTGACCGAGATCGCCGTGGTCTTCAAGCGGGCTCCGCAGCACCTGTTCGGGCGTGGCAACGCCTCGGAGCTCGGGCAGAACGCGCTCGTCATCCGTGTGCAGCCCGATGAGGGTGTGACGATCCGCTTCGGATCCAAGGTGCCCGGCAGCGGGAGCAACGTGCGCGACGTCACGATGGACTTCGGCTACGGCCACGCCTTCACCGAGGCGAGCCCCGAGGCCTACGAGCGTCTGATCCTCGACGTCCTCCTGGGCGACCCGCCGCTGTTCCCGCGGCACGAGGAGGTCGAGCTCTCCTGGAAGATCCTCGACCCCGTGGAGAAGTACTGGGCGGCCGTCGGCGGTCCGGTGGAGCAGTACGCTCCGGGCTCGTGGGGTCCGGCATCCGCCGACGACCTGCTGGCCCGCGACGGACGAGTCTGGAGACGCCCGTGATCATCGACCTTCCCGACACGACCGTCAGTCAGGTCGCCAAGCAGCTCGTCAAGGTACGCGAAGAGGGCGGCGCCGTCGCCCTCGGCCGTGTGCTCACCCTGGTCATCGCCGCCCGCAACGGTGTCGCCGAAGCGGCCATCGATGCGGCCAACGACGCATCGCGTGAACACCCCATGCGCGTCATCGTCATCACCACGGGCGACGGCGATTCCCGCCTCGATGCCCAGATCCGCGTGGGCGGCGACGCCGGCGCGAGCGAGGTCGTCGTGCTGCGTGCCTACGGGGACGCCGCGAGCAACGAAGAGAGCCTGATCACCGGTCTCCTCCTGCCCGACGCTCCCGTGGTCGCCTGGTGGCCGGAGGATGCTCCGACCTCGCCGTCGACGTCACCGCTCGGCCGCATCGCCCAGCGCCGCATCACCGATGCCGCCACCTCGCCCGACGTGCGCGATCGGCTCGCGCTGCTCGGACGCACCCACGCCCCCGGAGACACGGACCTCGCCTGGACGCGTCTGACGCACTGGCGGGAGCAGCTGGCCGCTGTGCTCGATCAGCCGCCGTACGAGCCCATCACGGGTGTCGAGGTGCGCGGTGGGTCGGCTTCTCCGTCGACCGCGCTGCTCGCCGCCTGGCTGCAGATGGCTCTGGGCGTTCGCGTGCGCTGGTCGTATGAGAACCCCGAGCACTGGCAGGAGGGCATCAAGTCGGTCCGTCTGACCCGCGCCTCCGGCGACATCCTGCTCGAGCGGCCCTCGCCCGGCATCGCCATCCTCACGCAGCCGGATCAGCCGAACCACGACCTCCACCTGCCGCGCCGCACGCTCCGCGAATGCCTCGCGGAGGAGCTGCGCAGGCTCGACCCCGATGTCCTGTACGGTCGAGTCATCACCGAGGGCTGGGAGAAACTGGGTCCGCCCGAGACTGGAGAGTGACGTCGATGCCGGTATCGTCCGCAGAGAAGCGGGTCGTGGTGGAATCCACCCCCGCCGCCCTCGCCGCCCGAGTAGCAGACCGTTTCCTCACGCGTGTTCGCGCGCGTACACGGAACGGTCGAGTCGCCCACATCGCCCTCACGGGAGGTTCGATGGGTGGTGCCGTGCTGCGCGCCGCGGCGGACGATCCGCGATCGGCCGCGATCGACTGGTCGCTGGTGCATTTCTGGTGGGGTGACGAGAGGTACGTGCCGCGAGACGACGCGGACAGGAACTCCCTGCAGTCGCGCCGGGCTCTCCTCGACCACATCCCCGTGCCCACCGAGAACGTGCACGAGGTGGCGGGGCCCGAGACCGGACTCACGCTCGACGAGTCGGCCGCGGCCTACGCCGCCGAGCTCGCCCGTTTCGGCACCGACGAGCACCCGTGGCCCTCTTTCGCCGTCTGTTTCCTGGGGGTCGGACCGGACGGACACATCGCCTCCCTCTTCCCGGATCGCGAGGAGGTCACGGTCACCGACGCCGCTGTGCTCGCCGTCCGTGATTCTCCGAAGCCCCCGCCCGAGCGCGTCACGCTCACGCGCCCGGTGCTCAACTCGTCGAAGCGGGTGTGGCTCGTGCTCACCGGCGCCGACAAGGCCTCGGCCCTCGGACTCGCCCTCGCCGGTGCGAGCTACACGAGCGTGCCGGCTGCCGGCGCCAAGGGGCGCAAGCGCACCGTGTTCTTCGTGGATGAGGCCGCCGCTTCCGAGGTCTCACCCGACCTCATCGATCAGGCGTACTGACCGGCGCGTCACTCACGGTCCTCACTCCTGCAGCTACTGCTGCTCGGTGGGACCGGAGCGCCGCGGTGGAAGGTCGCCGTCATCCGGGCTCTCGGAGCTCTCCGGACGTTCACGTTCCGTCGCGTCGACGGCCGTCGTCTGCGAGGAGGAGGCTTCTGCGGACGCCCCCTGCCCCGTCGGCGTGCTCCCACGCTCGATTCCCAGCTCCTGGCTGTCGCTGAGCACCTGTGGGTGGTAGCGGGCGAGACCCACCACTCCCCACACGGCGATGGCTCCGGCGATCGCGAAGATCACCATGACCCACGGCGGTGCGGCCGCGGCCTCGCCGAGAACGACCATGCCGATCAGAACCGCGACGAGCGGATCGACGACCGTGAGTCCGGCGATCACCAGGTCGGGCGGACCCGAGCTGTACGCGGTCTGCACGAAGTAGCCGCCGACCGCAGCCGCGGCGAGGAGCGCGAGGACGCAGATCGCGGTGATCCACTCGAACTGACCGGCCTCGATGCGCTTGATGATGACCTTGGCGAGGGTGGCGACGAAGCCGTAGAGCACGCCGGCGCCGACCACGTAGAACAGCGCCCGCATGCGGTGACGGAGTATCAGCCAGCAGGCGCCGAGGATGATGATGACCACCAGCAGGAGGGCGAGGATCACGAAGAGCTCGCGCTCGGTGACCTCCTGCTCCGTCGCGTAGATCGCGGCGAAGAAGACGAACAGGAAGATGCCGCCGACACAGCAGGCTATGGCTGTGAGCGATTGTCTCGTCGGACTGTGACCGGAGACTCTCGCGTTCAGAAGCGTCGTGATGACGAGCGCGATGGCACCGAGCGGCTGCACGACGATCAGCGGCGCCTGGACGAGGGCCGCGAGCTGACAGACCACCGCGAGGCCGAGCATGAGCGTTCCGACGAGCCAGGAGGGCCGTGTGAGCAGTCGTTTCAGCTGGTCGAAACTCAGCCCCGATGCCCCATCGGCGCCGCTGAGACGCTCGACCTTCTCGACTCCCCGGTGCTGGTATTGCGCGCCGAGCGACATGAAGACCGCTCCGGCGAGGGCCAGGGGGATCCCGAGGAGGATGCCAGGGTTCTGGAAGGCTCCCACGAGCTGATCGCCGACCTGTTCGGCCCCGTTCATCCACACCCCAGCAGTCACGGTACGAGCCTACCGGGCGAGCGCCGCGGACTAGGGTTGTGACGTGGCTGTACTTCCGATTCGCATCATGGGCGACCCCGTCCTGCACTCCCCCGCATCCCCCGTCGACGAGATCACCGACGACATCCGCACGCTCGTCGCCGACATGTTCGAGACGATGGACACCGCTCCGGGCGTCGGGCTGGCGGCGCCGCAGGTCGGCGTGCCCCTGCGCATCTATACCTACGCCTACGTGGACGACGACGATCAGCCCTGGCGCGGCGTGCTCATCAACCCTGAGCTGTGGATGGTGCCGCTCGAACCGGGCGACCCCGACCCCGACCTCGAATCCGAGGGCTGCCTCTCGTTCCCCGGTGAACGTTTCCCCCTGCGTCGCTCGGAGCGGGTGCACGTGACGGCGACGGATCTGGACGGCCGACCGGTCACGATCGACGTGGACGGATGGCGTGCCCGGATCATGCAGCACGAGTTCGATCACCTCGACGGCATCCTCTATGTGGATCGTCTCTCCGACGGCGATTGGAAGACGGTGCAGAAGATCGCACGCAAGCGCGGATGGGGACGTCCGGGGGCGAGCTGGATGCCCGGTGTTGACGACCTCGAGGGCTGAGCCGCAGCACGAGTGGAGATCGTGTCCCCGAAGGCACGAAGGAAGACCAACATGAAGCTGTACGAACGACCGTCTCTGCTGTTCGCCGCGTGCGCCCTGACGCTCGCGGTCGCCCTGACCGGCTGCGGGGCCGCTGAGCCCTCTCCTGAGCGCAGTGCGACCGGCGACGGCGCTGGTGTCGCGAAGGTCGAGACGCCCACGGTGACGGTCGGCGACTGTCGCCTCGAAGCCGCCAGCGGCCTGCCCGAACACGCCGAAGTCGTCCCGTGCGCCGAGCGGCATGACGAAGAGGTCTTCCACGAGATCGAGATGCCCGACGGCGCCTTCTCGCAGCAGGCGGTCGAGGCAGCCTCCGCCGAGTGCGTCGGGGATGCGTTCACGGCCTTCGTCGGAGTGCAGCGGGAGGCGTCCGCGCTCGGTGTGTACCCGGTCCCCCCGGCGGAAGAGACGTGGGACCAGCCCGACGGGCGCACCGTCTACTGCGTGCTGTTCGATCCGGCCGGACAGATCGAAGGAACGCTGGAGGGCGCCGCGCGCTGAGCGAACGGTCCGGTGACTCTCAGCCGTCCGACGCGCGCAGCGCGAGCCACGCGGCGACACGATCGTCCGGATCGGCCAACGACAGCCCGATCAGATCCTCGATCCGTCGGATGCGAGCGGTCAGGGTCTGCCGGTGGATCCGCAGGCGGCTGGCACTCTCGCCCCATGCACTGTTCGTGGCGAGGAAGACCCGCAGCGTCTCGATGAGTTCCGTCCCTTGATCCCCCGAACGGAGCGGATCGAGCAGTCGGCCGACCCTGCCCACCTGCTCCCGATCGAGTTGCCCGAGCACGAAGGACACGGTCGGGATCGCGGTGTAGCGGACCACACGTTCGCCACCGGCACGAGCCGCTTCGCACGCCTGGCGGGACTCGTCGACGCTCCGGGCAAGTGCGTCCGTGCCGGCCGGGCGTCCGAGGCCGAGGTACAGCGTCGAGGCGAAGGCCTCCACTCGGTGCGCGATCTCTTCCACGTGCTCTTCCCGCAACAGGCCCTGGATGAGTCCGCGCTGCGATGTGAAGACGTGCTCGGCGCCCAGCTCGTCCAGCCACAGTGCGAGTAGATGCTCGACGTCGACGCCGCTCGTGCGGGACGCCAGAGCGAATCCCACGAGAGTCCGCTCGTGCACACCCCAGCGGCGGAGGAGGCGCGTCGCACGGTCTCCGCCCTCGAGAACCGTCTCGAGCATCATCGATCGACCGAGACGCTCGAGATGGCTGCTGTCGCGCGTCCTCATGAGCAGATCGAGCAGCGCAGCGGCTTGCGAGCTGAGTTCCCGGCCCCGACCGGAGCTGTCGTTGCGCGGGGCGGTGACGAGCTGCGCGGTGACGTCCTGTCCGGGGCCCACGGGATGAACCTGCAGTGCTCGATGACGCACGCGGACGGGCCGGCCGATCGCGACGGCGATCGCGTCGTCGATGTGCAGGCTCCCCGCACCGGCGGTCGTGATCACCTCGCCGTGCCGGTCGAGGAGCACGGCCCATCCGTCGATCCGGTGTGCGAGTTCGGCGATGACGCCTGTGATCCCGCTGCGTCGAGCCGCGAGCGTGAGAACCCGCATCGCCGAGGTGATCGCTCTGGCCTCCGCGGCCTGGTCGACGGCGAGGAGGGCCGTGAGCCGGGGCATGAGCAGTTCCTGCGATGTGTGCGCCCCCACGATCGCGGTGATCCGCGCTGCGGAGAGCACCTGACGCAGCGGAGGTGTGTCGACGCTCGTGACGAGCACGATGTCGCGCAGGAGCGTGGCGCGTTCCGGATCGTCGACGAGCGCGAGGATGGGCTTCTCGTCCGTCGTCACGAGTGTCGTGAAGAGCCGGTCGGTCGGGATGCCGAACGCGTCGATCGCGACCACCGAGTTCACGTGTCGGGTGCTCGGGACCTCGCCCTGCAGGAGTTCGCCGTCGAGGTACCGCGCTACGGAGACGACGTCACGAACCATATCTCGATCATACGAAATGTCGAGTGCAGGCATTTCCATTCACACATTTGTCGGATGCTCCGACCGGGCGCGCTCTCCTAGCATCGTGCGCATCCCCTCTCCACCCGAAGGATGTCATGAAAGCTGTTGTCTTCCGCGATCCGCAGTCACCGATCGAGTTCATCGACGTCGACCTCGCGCCCCCGCGCGCCGGCGAGGTCCGCGTGCGAATCGCGGCCGCCGGCGTCTGCCACTCCGACCTGCACGTGAAGCGCGGCGAGTGGGATGCCGCTGCTCCCCTGGTCATGGGCCACGAAGGATCCGGCGTCGTCACCGAACTCGGTGAAGGCGTGAACACGCTCGCCGTGGGCGATCACGTCGTGCTGAGCTGGGTGCCGCCGTGCGGCGAGTGCCGCTACTGCCGCGCCGGTCACGAG
>NZ_JBLVOH010000097.1:23096-25395 GCF_053543675.1 Microbacterium umsixpiens | reverse complement strand
GGCCGCGACCGTGGTCGCGCCCCTCGGCGTGCTGTTCGACGGGACCTCGCGTCTCAGCCGCGACGGCGAGACGCTGCATCACTACCTCGGCGTCTCCTCGTTCGCCGAGGAGGTCGTGGTGCCCGCGTCCGGAGCCGTGAAGGTGCGCGACGACGCCCCGCTCGATGTCGTCGCCGTCGTCGGGTGCGCCGTGGCCACCGGCGTCGGTGCGGTGCTCAACACGGCCGCGGTCGAGCCCGGTTCCACCGTCGCGGTGATCGGGTGCGGCGGCGTGGGCCTCAACGTCGTCCAGGGGGCGCGACTCGCCGGTGCGGAGCGCATCGTCGCGATCGACGTTCGACCCGAGAAGACCCAGCTGGCCCTGCAGTTCGGCGCGACCGACCGCATCGACGCCTCTCAGGGCGACGCCGTCGCGCAGCTGCGGGAACTGATCTCCGACGGGGTCGACTACGCCTTCGACGCCATCGGACGCACCAGCACGACGGAGCAGTCGATCCAGATGCTCGGGCTCGGCGGCGCCGCCGTGATCGTGGGCCTCCCCCCGACGGGTGCCCGCGCCTCGTTCGAACCCCTCGTCCTCGCCGAGGCCGACCAGCGCATCCTCGGATCGAACTACGGCTCCGTCCGCCCCTCCATCGACGTTCCCGCTCTGGTGGACCGGTACATGGACGGACAGCTCAAGATCGACCCCCTGATCTCCGGGCGGCGCCCGCTGTCCGAGGCCGCGGCGGCCCTCGACGATCTCGAGACCGGTTCGGCACTGCGCACGCTCCTCATCCCCTGACCGCGCACCGCGGACCCTCACCCCTGAAACCCGAATCCAGGAGAACCCATGTCTGACACCGTCGTCGCCCCGCCCGGCGCGCCCCAGGATGCCGGCCTTCGCACCGGCGTCATGAGCGGCCCCGAACTCGCCGCTCAAGCCATCGCCAACATCGCCCCCAGCGCCGTCATCGCCTTCACCGCGGCGGCGATCTTCCTCGGTGCGGGCAACGGCACCATCTACGCCTTCGCCCTGGCGACGATCGTCATCCTGTGCGTCGGCTACTGCGTCGTCGTGTTCGCTCGCAAGCACGCCTCGGCGGGTTCGCTGTACACGTACGTGTCGAAAGGCCTCGGGCCTTTCGGCGCCTTCCTCGCCGGCGTCACCCTGCTGATCGGCTGCTTCGGCATCGCGGCCGCCTCCCTCAGCGGTTCCGTCAGCTACATGGCCCAGTTCCTCCGCATGCTCGGCCTTCCGGCCCAGGGACTCGGATGGGACATCGGCCTCGCCGTCGTACTCGGCGGGTTGGCGACGCTGTTCACCATCCGCGGCATCCGCCTGTCGGCCCGGGTCTCGCTCGTGCTCGAGCTCCTCTCCGTGGGTATCATCCTCGTGCTCCTGGTCGCGGCACTCATCTGGGCCGGACCCGCCGCGTGGGACCCCGCTCAGGTGCTCGCCACCGGATCCTCGTTCCAGGGGGTCGCGTCGGGCATGGTGCTCGGCATCCTCGGGTTCGTGGGGTTCTCCTCCGCTGACGCACTCGGCCGAGAGGCCAAGGAGCCGTACAAGGCGATCCCCCGCGCGATCATGTGGAGCGCGCTCGGCGTCGGAGTCCTATACGTGTTCGCGGCGTATACGCAGATCACGGTGTTGGGCGACGACCTCGCCACCTCGGCCAGCCCGCTGGAGAGCATGTCGGCTCTCATCGGCATGCCGGCCTGGTTCGCCGCCGCCCTCACGATCGGTGTCTCGGCCTCGTTCTTCGCGGTCGTCGTCGCTCCGCTCAACGTGATCGGGCGCATCGTGTACGTCATGGGCAAGGAGGGCGTGGTCGCCGAGCGGTTCGGTCGCACCCACGAGCAGCACCTGACCCCGCACCGCGTGCTGATCATCGCCGGCGCGGCCGCGATCACGGTCGACATCGTGCTGCTGCTCTCGGGAGCGGCGACCGGCGACATCCTCGTCTGGGTGAACACCTGGGGCACCTACGGCTACATGGTCGCCTATGCCCTCGTCGCAATCGCCTGCGTCGTCTACACGCAGCGGGCGAAGATGCGCAACGGCCTCGTGAAGGTGTGCGCGACCATCGCGGTCGTCACCATGGCGTACGTGTTCTTCGCGAACGTCTGGCCGGTGCCGGCGTTCCCGTACAACGTGATCCCGTACATCTTCCTGGCCACCGTCGCTCTCGCGCTGACCCGGTACCTCTACCTGTCGCGTCGTCGACCCGACGTGATCGCCCGCATCGGCAACACCGAGACGAGCGCCATGGAGGGCGTCGGCTGACGCCGTCCTCCCCCACTGATGAGAAGAGCC
>NZ_JBLVOH010000097.1:17764-23076 GCF_053543675.1 Microbacterium umsixpiens | reverse complement strand
GGCTCTTCTCTCCATTTCAACCGCTCGATCCCGCGCCTGAACGAGAAAAGCCCCCTCCGTGGAGGGGGCTTTTCTCGTTGGCTCCCCGGCTTGGACTCGAACCAAGAACCTGCCGGTTAACAGCCGGCTGCTCTGCCAATTGAGCTACCGAGGAATGTGCCCGCTCAGCGGGCAACTCGACAAGCTTAGCAAACTCCGGACCGACTTCATGACACCGGGGCACCCTTCGCGGATGCCGGGCGTGTCGTGCTCAGCGGCGAGAATCCGACTCCGCATTCGGCACCCACAGCAGGTCACGTCCGACGCCACGGGCGACCACATGACCGGCACGCAGCATGAGAGTCTCGGCGTTGAGCTCGCGGATGAAGTCCGCATCGTTGGTGACGAGCAGGGCTGCCATCCCCTGCTCCTTGCGGCGTCTGGTGATGGCGTCGAAGACCACCGGTCGCACTTCGAGGTCGAGGTTCGCGAGGATCTCGTCGGCGATCAGCACCTTCGGCTCCAGGACGAACGAGCGTGCGATCGCGACACGCTGGCGCATGCCGGCGCTGAGCTCGTACGGGAACTTGGCCGCCGTGCCGAGCGGGAGGTGCAACTCGTCCAGGAGGGTCGCCACACGGATCGAGAGCGCCTTGGTGTTGACCTTGCGCTCGCGGACGAGGATCGGCTCGGCGATGACCTCATTGACGGTCAGCCGCGGCGGCAGGTCGGCACCCGCCCCCTGCGGCACGAAGCCGGTGCGGTAGGTGAGGATTCTGTGCTTGCGTCCCGGCCGGCGCACGTCGACGCCGCACACCTGCGCGCTCCCCCCGACGACCTTCACCGATGGGTCGGTGGAACCCGCGAGAGCGGCGACCAGAGTGGATTTTCCGGAACCCGTGGGGCCGGCGACGCAGATCAGTCCCCCGGGAGCGAGAGAGAAGGTGACGCCGTCAACGGCGCGGGTCGGCATCCCGTGGCCGATCCGGTCGATCACGAGATCCGAGCAATCGATCGCGTTCGTGGATTCTGGCCTGCGGGACATGTGTCCATCCTGCCTTCTTCGCGGTGCAGGGCGGGGTTACGACTCGGCGAAGCGCTGACGCTCGGCATCGATGTCGCGAAGGCGCATCCGCAACGCACGGCCCCCATCGGAATCCGCCGGCACCCGCTGCACGGCGCCGAGAAGCTCCTGCTTGTCGCGCTCGAGCTGGCGCAGGACGAGTCGTCGGGCGAGGTCGGCCACGGTGGCGACGGCGCGCTCCTCATCCCGCGCGGGGAAAGGCGTCATCAGCAGCTCACCCGCCAGCGAGCGGTAGGGCTCGCGGACGCTGTTGACGGCCTCCGTCACCCAGCCGGCCCTGGTGCGGTCGGGCGCCGCCGCCACGGCTTCGCGCACGGCGTCGAGACCCGGGGTGCGGAACGGCATGCCCAGCGCCCGATTCAGGAGGGCCTGATCGACCTGATGCCCGTACTGCAGGGCACCCATCAGCGCGTCCCGTTCGACCGCGACATCGGGGCTGCGCGGAAGACTGGCGAGTGTGACCGGCGCCACGACCGATGCCCCGGTCGCGGGATCGACCTGCGGAGCCTCGCGACGCGAGTGCTGCGGCGTGGAACCGCCACGCGCCGCGCGCTCGACCTCGCTACGCACCTCGGTGGGATCCATCCCGAGTCGCCGTGCCAGGACACGCTCGTAACCCGGGCGAAGGAGCTGGTCGCGGATCTCGGCCACGATCGGCGCCGCAGCCCTCAGAGCGCCCACGCGCCCCTCGACGGTGGAGAGATCGAAGCCGCCCAGCTTGCGGTCGATCGCGAACTCGAACATCGGCTGCTTGGTGTCCATCAGCCCGCGAACGGCCGCGTCGCCACGCTGGAGGCGCAGATCGCACGGATCGAGCCCGTCCGGGGCGACCGCCACGAAGGTCTGCGCGTTGAACCGATCGTCCTCCGTGAAGGCTCGCAGCGCCGCCTTCTGGCCGGCCTCGTCGCCGTCGAATGTGAAGACGACCTCGCCGGAGGCGTTGTCATCACCCATCACACGCCGCAGCACTTTGATGTGGTCGGTGCCGAAGGCGGTGCCACACGTCGCGATGGCCGTGGTGAGGCCGGCGAGGTGACAGGCCATCACATCGGTGTAGCCCTCGACCACGACGACGCGGCGGGGGTCTCCACGCGCGATGTCGCGCTTGGCGAGGTCCAGGCCGTAGAGGACCTGCGCCTTCTTGTAGATCGGGGTCTCCGGGGTGTTCAGGTACTTCGGGCCGTTGTCGTCGTCGAAGAGCTTGCGCGCGCCGAAGCCGATCGTCTGACCCGAGACGTCGCGGATCGGCCACACCAGGCGCCCGCGGAACCGGTCGTAGACGCCGCGCTGCCCGGTGGAGACCAGTCCGGCGTTGCTGAGCTCTTCGCGCGTGAAGCCCTGTGCGGTGAGTGCCTTGAGCATGCCGTCCCAGCCGCGCGGCGCGAAGCCGACGCCGAAATGCGCCGCGGCTCCGGCGTCGAAGCCGCGCTCCCCGAGGAAGCGGCGGCCGGCCTCGGCATCCGGCGTGAGCAACTGTGCGCGGAAGAACTCCGCGGCCGCGGTGTTCGCCGCGTAGAGACGGCTGCGGCCGCTCGTCTCCGGTGCCGCTCCCCCGTCCTCATAGTGCAGCGTGTACCCGATGCGGCCGGCGAGACGCTCGACCGCCTCGGTGAAGCTGACGTGGTCCATCTCGCGCAGGAACGAGTAGACGTCGCCCGACTCGCCGCAGCCGAAGCAGTGGTAGTAGCCCACCTGCTGGCGCACATGGAAGCTCGGGCTCTTCTCGTCGTGGAAGGGGCACAGTCCCTTGAGTGAACCCACGCCCGCCGACTTCAGCGCGACACGCTCACCGACGATGTCGGCGATGTTCGTGCGCGCCTTGACCTCGTCGACGTCGGCCTGCCGGATCCGCGGCATCAGCGCGCCCCTTCGGCGATGGGCCGCCTCTCGGCGTGCGCCCGAGCCCCGGGTCGGGCGTGACGAGGAGTCCAGATGCCCACCTCGGCCGGATCGATCTCTCCCACGAGCCGGTTGTGCCAGTCGATCGCGCTCTGGTCGGTGAGGCTCGCGATCTGATCCACGACGACCCTGGCGCGCTCGGCATCGTTCTCCGCCGCGATGAAGTCGGCAGCGAACGCGGGCTCGAGCACGTCGGACCCGGCGGACCACAGGGCGTCTGTCGACCAGAGCGCCTCGGCGAGCCGCGTCAGAACGCGCCGCTGTTCCTTGTACACGCCCTTGCGAGCCTCGATCGTGACGATCGCCTGACCCATGATGCCCTTGAGCACCGCGATCTCGACCTCGATCACCCGCGGGACGACGACATGCGCGTTGTAGCGAACCAGAGCGGTGCTTCCGTACGCCTCTTTGGTGGCGGCGACCGCGGCTTTGGCGAAGCGGCCGATCAGGTCGCTCGTCAGGTTCTTGAGACGGGCGAGCGCCTGCCGTGAGCGGTCGAACGACGCGAGCCACATCGGCTGGGACGAGAGGCGGTACAGCGCATCCGCCAACTCGTCGCGAGTGAAGTCGTATCCCACCCACTGCTGGATGCGTCCGAGCAGCGCATCGTGCGCACGCGGATCGGCCAGCTGCGCGACGTCGACGTATCCGTTGACGATCGCGTCCTCGAAGTCGTGCACCGAGTATGCGATGTCGTCCGAGAGATCCATGATCTCGGCCTCGATGCACCGCAGGCGTCCGGGGGCTCCCTCGCGCATCCACCGGAACACAGCCTCGTCCTCGGGGTACACGCCGAACTTGAGCCGCCCACCGGGATCCGGCACCGGACTGTCGACCGTCCACGGGTACTTGCACGTCGCGTCGAGGCTGGCGCGCGTCAGGTTCAGTCCGACCGAGCGGTCATCGTCGTCGAGCACCTTGGCCTCGAGCCGCGAGAGGATGCGCAGCGACTGGGCATTGCCCTCGAAGCCGCCGATCGGCTCCGCCCATTCGTTGAGCGCCCGCTCGCCGTTGTGTCCGAACGGCGGGTGGCCCAGGTCGTGGCTCAGGCAGGCGGTGTCGACCACATCGGCCGAGACGCCGAGAGCGACCGCCAGCTCCCGTCCGACCTGCGCCACCTCGAGCGAGTGGGTCAGGCGGTTGCGGGCGAAGTCGGCCGTGCTGGCCGGGCTCAGCACCTGTGTCTTCGCGGCGAGCCGACGCAGAGCTGCGGAATGCAGCACGCGTGCACGATCGCGCGCGAAGTCGTTGCGCTCCGAACGATGGGTCTCCGCGAAGAAGCGCTCGGCGTCGCGCGCGTCGTAACCGTCGGCGCGCAGGCCGACCTGAGGATCAACCGCCACTGTTCTCGATCTCCGCTCCACGCATCATCTCCGATGCCGACGAGGCGAGCTCCCGCGACTCCAGCCACTTGTCCGGCAGTGCCGTCCGCTTCGGGTGCCCGGAACGTCCGCGCTGCCCCTCGGCATCCGCACCGGGATACGGAGCGGTGTGATCGAGTCGCCCGAGGAAGTCGTCGATCTCCGCGAGGCTGGACGCGGTGGCGAGCCCGGTGCGGATGTCACCACCGACCGGGTATCCCTTGAAATACCAGGAGACGTGCTTGCGGATGTCACGGCACCCGCGATCTTCGTCTTCGAAGAACTCGACCAGCAGCTCGGCATGCCGACGGAAGGCGTTCGCGACGAACCCGAGCGTGGCGTCGACCGTCTTGCCCTCGCCACCGAAGGCGGTGGCGAGCTCACCGAACAGCCACGGGCGTCCGAGGCAGCCGCGTCCGACCACGACACCGTCGCAGTCGGTCTGCGCCATCATGCGCACGGCATCATCGGCGGACCAGATGTCGCCGTTGCCCAGCACGGGGATGCTCGTGACGGCCTGCTTCAGCTCGCCGATCGCGTTCCAGTCGGCGTGCCCGGAGTAGAACTCGCCCGCGGTGCGCGCGTGCAGGGCCACGGCGGCTGCACCGGCATCCTCCGCCGCGCGCCCGGCGTCGAGGAACGTCAGGTGATCCTTGTCGATTCCCTTGCGCATCTTCACCGTGAGCGGCACGTCACCCGCTGCCTTGACCGCCTGGTCGACGATGTCGGCGAACAGCTTCGACTTCCACGGCAGCGCTGCTCCCCCGCCGCGGCGGGTGACCTTCGGCACCGGGCATCCGAAGTTGAGATCGATGTGGTCGGCATGGTCTTCCGCGACGATGATGCGCACGGCCTCGGCGATCGTCTTCGGGTCGACACCGTAGAGCTGAATGGACCGCGGCGTCTCGGACTCGTGATGCCGGATCAGCCGCATGGTCGTCTCGTTGCGCTCGACCAGCGCGCGCGAGGTGATCATCTCGCTCACGTAG
>NZ_JBLVOH010000097.1:10864-17744 GCF_053543675.1 Microbacterium umsixpiens | reverse complement strand
CAGGCGCCGGAAGGCGGTGTTGGTGATACCCGCCATGGGTGCGAGCACGACCGGCACGTCGAGGTCGATCGGGCCGATGCGAAGGTGGCGGGCGGGGGCGGTGGCGAGAGTCATGTCCTGTCCATTCTCCCAGACGCGGAGCCCGGGGGGATGCGGCGACCTAAGCTGTGAATATGACCGATTCCGCGCTCCGTTCGATCCCGTTCACCGATGCCAAGGGCGAGGAGAAGACGCTCGACGATCTCGGCGCCGACGTGGTGCTGGTGGTCAACGTGGCGTCCAAGTGCGGACTCACCCCCCAGTACGAGCAGCTCGAGGAGCTGCAGCGCCTGTACGGGGACCGCGGCTTCACGGTCGTCGGCTTCCCCTGCAACCAGTTCTTCGGCCAGGAGCCGGGCTCCGTCGACGACATCCTCGAGTTCTGCTCTACGACCTACGGCGTCACCTTCCCGGTCAATGACAAGGTCAAGGTGAACGGCAAGAACGCGTCGGAGCTCTACAAGGCTCTCAAGGAAGCCCCGGACGAGGGCGGCAAGGCCGGCCGCGTCGAGTGGAACTTCGAGAAGTTCCTCGTGCTGCCCGACGGCGACGTCCTGCGCTTCCGTCCGAAGCAGAAGCCGGACGCCCCCGAGATCGTCAGCGCGATCGAAGCAGCACTGACCCGCTAGACCCGAGCGGATCGAACGCAGCGGCCCGCGCCGTTCACCTCCGCGTAATCCGCACCCCGCGCCGATCCGCGGGCGAACACGGGGCTCGTTCATCTCCTCGTCAGCCCGACGCCATCTGGCCTCCCTAGTCTCACCGCGGCGAACATCGCCCGAAGACGAAGGAGACCACGCATGCCCGACCGTCTGCCGATCAGCCGGCGCACCGTCCTCACCGCCGGAGCGCTCGGCGCTCTCGGAACCGCCCTGCCGCTCGGTACCGCCTCCGCAGCCGCGGCCCCGGACATCGCCCCGGCGGGCGCCGGAGCCGGCCGCGGTCTGCGGTTCCGCACCGACGGGACCTTCAAGGTGGTGCAGTTCAACGACACGCAAGACGATGAACTCACCGACCGCCGCACGGTCGAACTGATGGAGAAGGTGCTCGATCAGGAGAAGCCCGACTTCGTCGTCATCAACGGCGATGTGATCACCGGCGGCTGCGAGACCCGGCTCGCCGTGAAGCAGGCGATCAACAACGTCGTCACGCCCATGGAGGCCCGGCGGATCCCGTGGGCGGTCACCTACGGCAACCATGACGAGGACTCGCTGCCGCAGTCGGGCGTGGACGAGGCGGGGATGCTGAAGATCTACCGCTCGTACGAGTACAACGTGAACGCCGAGAGCACACGGGGCGTGACCGGCACCAGCAACACGATCGTGTCGATCGGCTCGGCCGCCCGGAAGAACCGCGAGGCGTTCGCCCTGTGGCTGATGGACTCGGGGCGCTACGCCCCCGGCACGATCGACGGCCAGGACTTCGCCGGGTACCCGACCTGGGACTGGCTGCGGATGGACCAGGTGGCCTGGTACCGCGAGCAGTCGCAGCGTCTCGAACAGCGTCGCGGTCGCAAGGTGCCGGGGCTGATGTTCCTGCACATCGCGTTGTGGGAGCACCGCTTCATGTGGTGGGGCGGCGTGGACACCCGCACGGAGGCCGATGCCGCGCGCGGCAAGGCCCGGCACGCCATCGTCGGTGAGCGCAACGAAGACGAGTGCCCCGGTCCTTTCAACTCCGGGATGTTCAATGCCATCCTCGAGCGCGGCGATGTGAAGGGCGTGTTCGTCGGCCATGACCACATCAACGACTACGTGGGCGACTACTACGGCGTCATGCTGGGCTACGCCCCCGGCACCGGGTTCGGCGCCTACGGTCTCGACGGCGCTGAGCGCAACCGTATGCGCGGTGGTCGGGTCTTCGAGCTCAAGGAAGCCGGTGACGAGGTGACGATCGCGACGCGTGTCGTCTATGCGCGCGAGCTCGGCATCGATCTGACGGCGAACGACCAGCCCATGGAGCCGCTGCCGCTCGGCCCGCGCCAGCAGCGGATCTGACGCACACACAGGGCGACGCAGGGGACCCGTTCGGGTCCCCTGCGTCGTGTTGTCCGGCGGGTCTCAGGCCTCGACGGGTTCGTCCCGCTTGGCCCACAGGTCGCGGATCACGTTCTCGAACGCGGCCGGCGGCTGTGCGCCACTGATGCCGTACTGGCCGTCGACGACGAAGAACGGAACGCCCTGGATGCCGTAGGCCCGTGCCTGCGCCTGATCCTGACGCACGGCCGGGAGGTACTGCTCGCTCTCGAGCGCTGTGCGGGCGCGGTCGGCGTCGAGCCCCACCTCGGCCGCGAGGGCGACGAGGTCGTCGATACGCCCGACGTGCTTGCCCTCGGTGAAGTAGGCGGACATGAGCCGCTCCTCCATCTCGTGCTGCAGCCCTTCGGCCTTCGCGAAGTGCAGCAGCTCGTGCGCCTTCACGGTGTTGGTGTGCTGCAGGATGTCGAAACGGTACTCGAGCCCCGCGTTCGCGGCGACACCGGTCACGTTCGACAGCATCTGCTCGACCTGCTCCCGCGGCATGCCCTTGTGCCCGGCGAGGAAGTCGATCTCGTCGCCGTCGAAGTCGACCGGGGTGTCGGGCGACAGCTCGAACGAGTGGAAGGTGATGTTGACCTGCGGCGCGTCCTCGTCGGCAGCGACCGCTTCGAGACCCTTCTCGAGGTTGCGCTTGCCGATGTAGCACCAGGGGCAGGCGATGTCGGACCAGATGTCGATGGAGATGGGTTCAGTCACACTTTCATCCAACCGCATGCGCCTCCGAGCTATTCCGAGGCGGCGGGCGCGAGATCGATAGGATTCTCGGATGCTCACCGCCGCCGATCCGCTTCCCTTCCGGCCCGAGCGGGTCCTGATCGCCGGTGTCACGGGCTCCGGCAAGACGACTCTCGCGCGCCGCGTCGCCGGAGTGTGGGGGCTGCGCCACGTCGAGATCGACGGCCTGTTCCACGGGCCGGACTGGACTCCGCGGCCCGAGTTCCTCGACGACGTCCGCGCCTTCGCGTCCGAGGACCGCTGGGTCACCGAGTGGCAGTACACAAGCAAGGGCACCGACGAGATCATCACGCCTCGTGCGGACCTCGCCCTCTGGCTGGACTACCCGTACCGCGTGGTGCGCTCCCGCCTGCTACGGCGGACGCTGAGCCGCAGCATCCTGCGCACGCGGATGTGGAACGGCAACGTCGAGAAACCGATCTGGCACATGTTCCGCAGCGATCCCGACGAGAACATCCTCGCCTGGCAGACCAAGACCCTGGGGCATTGGACCGAGCGGATGCCGGACTACACGCTGCGCTTCCCGCAGCTCACGATCGTCCGGCTCCGGACTCCGCACGAGACCGAGCAGTGGCTCCGGGCTCAGGCGGGTGAGTCAGGGGTGTCGATCGCGCCGCCGAAGCGACGGTCCCGCGACAGGTAGATGCCGATCGCCCGCCAGAGTTCTTCCCGCGAGAAGTCCGGCCAGAGCGTGTCGAGGAACACCATCTCGGCGTAGGCCGACTCCCACAGCAGGAAGTTCGAGGTGCGCTGCTCCCCCGAGCTCCGGAGGAAGAGATCGACGTCGGGCATGTCCGGCACGTACAGATTCCGGCGGATCATCTTCTCGGTGATGGCCTTGGGCTTCACGCGCCCGGCGGCGACGTCTTCCGCGATCGCCCGCATCGCGTCGACCAGTTCGACCCTGCCGCCGTAGTTGACGCACATCGTGAGGGTGAGCACGTCGTTGCCGCGGGTGAGCTGTTCGGCGTGCTGCAACTCCTTGATGACGCTGCCCCAGAGCCTCGGCTTGCGGCCGGCCCAGCGGATGCGGACGCCCCACTCGTTGAGCTGGTCGCGGCGGCGGTGCAGCACATCGCGGTTGTAGCCCATGAGGAAGCGCACCTCCTCGGGGGACCGCGCCCAGTTCTCGGTCGAGAACGCGTACACGGACAGATGCTTCACCCCGGCCTGGATGGCGCCGGCGACGACGTCGAGCAGCACCTCCTCGCCCGCCTTGTGGCCTTCGATGCGGTTGAGCCCTCGGCGGTTGGCCCAGCGGCCGTTGCCGTCCATGACGATCGCGACGTGCTCGGGCACGGCCCGGAACACCGGCGGGTGCACTCCGGTCCAGTCCAGCGGACGATAGGGCACCGCGTCTTTGTGCGTGTAGGGCTTCGGGCTCATCGTGGTCCTTCCGACGAGATGTCCGACACATGGGCGAGCGAGCGGATGCCGCGCTCCAGGTGCCACTGGGCGTAAGCGGAGACGAGTCCGGACGCGGCCGCGGTGTCGGCGGGCGGTGACGCATCGATGACGTCCCACTCGCCCGAGATCAAGGCGCGGAGAAGGGTCAGTGTCTTCTCGGCGACGCGGGGGCTGCCGGCCGGCGCGCAGTTGGTGCACACCAGTCCACCCAGCTGCGCGACGAACCGCGCGTGCGGCCCCGGCGTCCCGCAGCGCGCGCACTCGTCGAGCGAGGGCGCCCACCCGGAAAGCGACATGACCCGCAGGAGGTACGAATCGAGGATGCTCCGCGCGACGTGCTCTCCGCGCGACAGTGCCCGCAGCCCGCCCACGAGGAGCAGGTACTGATCGGGGGTCGCCTCGGCATCGCTCAGACGGTCGGCCGTCTCCACCATCGCGTTCGCCGCGGTGAACCGGTCGTAGTGCGCCGCGATGTCCGTGCCGTAGGAGCCGAGCGATTCCGCCTGCTGCACGATGTCGAGCGAGCGCCCCTGATAGAGCTGCACGTCGGCGACCATGAACGGCTCGAGCCTGGCGCCGAACTTCGACGAGGTGCGGCGCACGCCCTTAGCGACCGCGCGCACCTTGCCGTGGCGGCGCGAGAGCATGGTGACGATGCGATCCGCCTCACCGAGCTTGTGAGTGCGCAGGATCACCGCTTCGTCTCGGTAGGTGGGCACCCCTCGATTATCCTCCGTACGGGAGAATGGACGGGTGACCGAACCGCTCTTCACCATTCCGCTGTGGGCGGACCTGCTCGGCGTCGGCCTCGGCGGGGTCCAGGGAGCGATGTTCGCTTCGGGGTTCCAGGGTCAGCGGCGCCTCGACTGGCTCGGCGTCGCGATCATCGGCATCATGATCGGGATGGGCGGCGGTCTGATCCGCGACATCCTGCTCGGGCAGACGCCGGCGACGCTGCAGAACCAGTGGTATCTCGTCACGGCGGCCGGGGCGGCACTCCTGGGCATGCTGCTCGCCGGTCTGTTCACCCGCCTGAACACGGCGATCGTGGTGCTCGACGCGGTGGTCATCGGGATGTTCGGTGCGTTCGGGACGAGCAAAGCTCTCGCCTTCGGCATCCCCGAGGTGCCGGCCGTGTTCATCGGCGTGTGCGCGGCCGTGGGCGGCAGCGTGCTCCGTGACATGCTCATGGGCCTGCCGACCGCGATCATGCACGTCGGGTCGCTCTACGCCGTCGCGGCCGGCGCCGGGTGCACGTTCATCGTCATCGCCGTCGCGCTCGGGATGCCCATCACGATCGCCGCCGTCGCCGGCATCGCCGTGACGACCGTCATCCGCATCCTCGCCGTCACGTTCGACGTCTCCCTGCCGGAGCAGCGCCGCATCTACCGCCGCAAGGTGGCCGCGGAGACGGGCGCCATCGCGATCGTCAAGCCCAGCGCCGACATCTGAGCCTCGATCTCAGGATCCCGGGTGCTCGCCGATGATCGCACGGAGGCCGTCGATCACCCTCGCCAGACCGAATTCCCACGCGACTGCGGCATCGTAGGGCGTCCCCAGGGACTCGCCCGCGGCCTGACCGACCGATTGCGCGAGCGGGTAGTCCTCCCCCAGGTAGGTAGCGAGACGCGGGCCCGCCTCCGCCCAAAATGCGCCGAACTGCTCCTTCTCGGCGCTCTCCCGCATCCTCATCGCCGCGGCGTGGACGAAGTCCAGGAGGAAGGACAGTGCCGCGTCGCGTTCGATGTCGCCCAGCCCCGTGTCATCGAACGCATGCAGCTCGCGGTCGTACTTGGCGATCGTGCCGGGCCCGAGCGCGGAACGCTGGTCCGCGATGTCGAGCACCCAGGGATGCCCTCGCAGCAGGGCGAGGTTGTCCTCGGCAACCGCGCGCACTCGCGCGGGCCAGCCGACTTCCTCGACCGAGCGAACCCGCATCCGAGAGTGCATCACGTCGACCATCAGGACGAGCAGGTCCGCACGGCTGTTCACGTGCGTGTAGATCGACATCGGCGGCAGCTGGAGTGACTGCGCGAGGGCGCGGATCGTCACGGCGTCCAGATCGGCGTGATCGGCGAGCTCGATCGCCCGCGAGATAACCTCCGCCGTCGAACGTCGGGCCCGAGGTCCACGACGACCGCCCGCGGCCGCCGACGATTCGTCCCGCCAGAGGAGATCCACCAGATTCTTGGCCATGTCGGAATAATCCTCTCACGGGATCTCTTAACCATGTACGTTGTACGTAGTTTAGACAGGAGACACCGTGAACATCACTCAGACCGCCATCTCTCTCAACGTCGACGACGTCGCCGCGTCAGCCGCGTTCGCGAAAACACACTTCGGATTCGAGGAGGCGATGTCCGCCGAGGGATTCGTCTCGCTGCAGCACCCGGACGCACCCAACCTCATCTTCCTGGAGACCGGCCTGGGAAGCTTCCGACCCCAGGAGATCGCCGGCTCCGCGGGTCAGGGCACCCTGCTCGTGTTCGTCGTGGAGGACATCGATGCGGAGTTCGCCCGCATCGACGCGGCGGGTGCGCGCGTCATCACTCCCCCGGAGACCGAGCCGTGGGGCGAGCGCTATTGCCAGTTCGCCGATCCGAACGGGATCATCTGGCAGCTCGTCCAGTGGGTCTGAACAGGGAATGACGAACGCCCCC
>NZ_JBLVOH010000097.1:6050-10844 GCF_053543675.1 Microbacterium umsixpiens | reverse complement strand
GTCACCGAGGGGGCGTTCCTGCGCGGACTGTCAGACCGCCGCGAGCTCCTGCTGCCGCGTGCGGATCGAGCGGTTGACACCCGAGACGATCGCCTTGAGGGATGCCGTCGAGATGTCGCCGTCGATGCCGACGCCCCACAGGCGCTGGTCGCCGACCTGCAGCTCGACGTAGGCCGCGGCCTGTGCGTCGCCTCCGGCGCTGAGGGCGTGCTCCACGTAGTCGTACACGGTGATGTCGAAGCCCTGACCGCGCAGCACCTCGACGAACGCCGCCACCGGGCCGTTGCCGTTGCCCGACACCGAGACCTGCTCGTCGTCGTCGCGCAGCACCACGTCGAGCACCACGTCACCGGACATGTCGCTGCGAGTCTGCGTCGCGAGCAGCTCGAACCGTCCCCACTTGGCCGCGGAGTCGTCGGCGGGCAGGTACTCGTCGTTGAAGATCGACCAGATCTGGTCGGACGTGACCTCGCCGCCCTCGGCATCCGTCTTGGCCTGCACGACGCCGGAGAATTCGATCTGGAGCTTGCGCGGCAGATCGATCGCGTGATCCGACTTCAGCAGGTACGCGACGCCGCCCTTGCCGGACTGCGAGTTCACCCGGATGACCGCCTCGTATGAGCGGCCCAGGTCCTTCGGGTCGACCGGCAGGTACGGAACCGCCCACTCGATCTCGTCGACCGTGACGCCCTCGGCGCTCGCCCGGGCCTCCATCGCTTCGAAGCCCTTCTTGATCGCATCCTGGTGCGACCCGCTGAACGCGGTGAAGACCAGGTCGCCCGCCCAGGGGCTGCGCTCGGGCACGGGCAGCTGGTTGCAGTACTCGACCGTGCGCTTGACCTGGTCGATGTCGCTGAAGTCGATCTGCGGGTCGATGCCCTGCGTGAACAGGTTGATGCCCAGGGCCACGATGTCGACGTTGCCCGTGCGCTCGCCGTTGCCGAACAGGCAGCCCTCGATGCGGTCGGCTCCGGCCATGTAGCCGAGCTCGGCGGCGGCGATCGCGGTACCGCGGTCGTTGTGCGGATGCAACGACAGGATGATGTTCTCTCGGTGGTTGAGGTTCCGGCTCATCCACTCGATCGAGTCGGCGTAGACGTTGGGAGAGGCCATCTCGACGGTGGCCGGCAGGTTGATGATCACCTTGCGGTCAGGAGTCGGCTCGAAGACCTCGATCACCTGGTTGCAGATGTCGACCGCGAACTCCAGCTCGGTGCCCGTGTAGCTCTCGGGCGAGTACTCGTAGTAGACCTGCGTGTCCGGGATCGTCTTCTCGAACTTGCGGCACAGTCGCGCGCCCTCGAGGGCGATGTCGATGATGCCCTGCTTGTCGGTGCGGAACACGACCTCGCGCTGCAGCACACTCGTGGAGTTGTACAGGTGCACGATGGCCTGCTTGGCGCCCGCGATCGATTCGTAGGTGCGCTCGATCAGGTGCTCGCGCGCCTGGGTCAGCACCTGGATGGTGACGTCGTCGGGAATCAGGTTCTCTTCGATGAGCTGGCGCACGAAGTCGAAGTCGGTCTGGCTCGCCGACGGGAATCCGACCTCGATCTCCTTGTAGCCCATGCTCACGAGCAGCTCGAACATCACGCGCTTGCGCTCGGGCGACATCGGGTCGATGAGTGCCTGGTTGCCGTCTCGGAGGTCGACGGCGCACCACCGCGGCGCCTCGGTGATCCGAGCATCAGGCCAGGTACGGTCAGGCAGGTGGACGTTGATCTGCTCGTGGAACGGCCGGTACTTGTGGATCGGCATCGCGGACGGGCGCTGAGTGTTCTGCATGATGGGGCTTCTTCTCTTCGTCAAGATGAACGGGCCAACACAAGCGCCGCGACGAGGAAGGCCCTAGCTTTAGGACTCGTCGCGGCAGCTAAGAAGAAGCAGACCGCCGAAAGGCATGTGGTCATGCTAGCAGGGATGGCCCGGCGGTTTCGACGCGTGTGAGACGATCACGCGGCCGGTGACACTCCCCGATATGAGCACATCGCAGCGTCGCCTGATCCTCGCCGTGGCATCGGCCGTCGGACTCCTCGCTTTGACCGCCTGCACCGCGGGACCGGGCGGTTCCGCGGCGCCGACGAGCACGACCGTCCCGTCGGACCAGCGCCTCGAGAACGCACATCCTGAGCCTCCGGAGGGGCGCGTCATCGGGGTGGGCACCGTGCTGGACGACGCAGGCGAGGTGGCGTTGTGCATGGGGGCGATCATGGAGTCCTACCCGCCCCAGTGCAGCGGGGTGGCGCTGGACGACTGGACCTGGGACGGCGTCGACGGCAGCGAGACCAGCGGGGACGCGACCTGGGGCGCGTATGCCGTGTATGCCACGTACGACGGCGAGCGGCTCACCCGGACCGACCCGCCGATCATGCTCGCGCTGTACGACACGGTCGCTCCGGAGGATCCGACCGGCGGCGTCGAGGGCTCGACGGCCGAAGACGAGTTGACGCGGGTGCAGGACGACATCTCCGCGCGTCTCGGGACCGATGCCCTCACGGTCGGGACGGATCGAGGCTACGTCTGGCTGCACGTCGTGTGGGATGACGGCACTCTCCAGGATGCGGTGGATGCCGAATACGGCGACGACGTGGTGGTCGTGACCTCCGCCCTGCGCGAGATCGACTGACCTACGGGATCAGGGCGAGTTTCCCGCCAGGGTGGCCGGTCGCCAACACACGATGGGCCTGACGCGCCTCGTCGAGCGGAAAGGTCCGGGCGACGGGCACCACGAGGTCGCCGTTCTGCGCGAGGGCGATCAGCTCGCTGCGCACCTCATCGCGGAACCGGGCACTGGCGGGCATCGAGCCGGCGATCGCCTGGATCCCCTCGGCCTCGGCGCGCCCCAGGGCGGCGATGGTGACGATGCGACGGCGATCCGCGACCAGCTCGAGTGACACGTCGACGGCCTCGTCGGTGCCGACGGCATCGAGCGCTGCGGCCACCGGTCCGGCCGAGACCTCACGGACCCGGTCGGCGAGCCCCGGGCCGTATCGGACGGGCTCTCCCCCGAATCGCCGGACCTCGTCGAACCGGTCGGTGCTCGCGGTGCCGATGACACGGATGCCGCGGAGCCGAGCCTGCTGCAGGACGCTCACGCCGACCGCGCCCGAGGCGCCGTGGAGGAGGACGGTCTCCCCCGGCGCCGCCCCGGTGACCGCGAGCATCTCCGCGGCCGTGGTGCCGACGAGAAGCAGGTTCGCCGCCTCCGGATGCGTGAGCGTGGACGGCTTCGCGAAGACCTTCTCCGCGGGGACCGTGACCGCTGTCGCGTAACCGCCGCGCACCCGGAAAGCGATGACCTCGTCGCCGATCGCCGCTGCACCGGAGCCGATCCGGGTGTCCGGACCGACCGCGCTGAGCACACCGGACACCTCGTACCCGATCGGAACGGGGAACTCCAGGCCCGACCGGCCGGACGCGACATGCTTCGCGTCGGCGGGGTTCACGCCGGCCGCGTGCACCCGGATGGTGACCTCACCGTGCCCGGGTGCCGCCAGTCGCTCCTCGACGAACTCCCACGAATCCGGTCCACCGGGCGCGGTCGCCACCCAGTGCTGCGCCAGCGGCCGTTCCTCGGATGACATCGACTGCGACACGGTTCACAGGAGGCAGCGGAGGTTGGTGACCGTGCCGGAGACGTTGCTCCAGCTCCCGGCAGCCACGGTCTTCAGGACGGTCGACCCGTTGCGCGCCTGGACGGAGCCGGAGCCGCGGGCGTTGGCGACGGACTTGACCGCGAAGCTCGACGGGATCGTGTGCACCGCGCACGTGCCGAACGTCAGGGATGCTCCGCCGAGCGAAGTGTTGCTGTAGGCGCAGATCCTGCCGGTGGTGCAGCTCCCGACCGACCACGATGACATGCCCGAGGCTGCGGGCACGGTGAGCTCCATGTCGAGCTTGGGCCACACCGCGTGCCGTCCGTCGATGACGACACCGCCCGGCACCTCATCGAGCACCGCCGCCACCAGGGGGTCGACCTCACGGTCGTCGTCGACGGCGGCCATGCCGGGGGCCGCCCCCAGCGTCATGACGAGCCCGAGCAGAGCAGCGGCCAGAACGGTGGTGCGTTTCATCGAACGGTCTCCTCATCGAGATCCCACATCTGATACGAGATGATCGCGCCGGCGGGGAACACGTCATCGGCTTTCAGGACCGTGCGTTCGACGCCCACGATCCGCCCCGTGTCGCGCGACACCAGGACCAGGTCGCTCACGGCGCCGTCCGGGGACTGGACACGTACACCGGTCACGGCGCGCCCCAGGCGATCGGTCGTGTTGCCCAGTGCTTCGCCACCACCGGCCTCCTCGAGCAGGAGCAGGAGTTGCGCGTGCTGCGCGTCGGTCAGCGTCCACTGGTCCAGAACAGAGGTGAGCGCCAGCTCGACGTCGTACGCGGTGGGATCTGCCGGCATGCCGAACGCCTCGAGCATCGCCACCATGTCGTCCCGCGTCTCACCGGGCACCGTCGTCCAGGGGGTCTCGAAATCCCCCGGCTCCATCACCAGATCGGTGACGACCTTCCCGCTGCTCGAAACCTCGGCGGCATTGCTGGCCACCGCGTCAGACGGATCGTACGGCACTCCGGCGATGATGGTCATCCGCCCGGAGCCGTCCGGTTCCCACACGAGTGTGGAGAGCTGTGGCACGACAGTCGTGGTCTTCGCGTCGACATCGACTTGGAAGCCCCAGGAGGCCGTCCTGACGGTTCGCATCGGCACCGTCGGCCCCGGTGTCTCGGCAAGAGCCGTCTCCGCGTCGTCGACGATCTGAGCGACAGTGCTCGACCCGCTGAACT
>NZ_JBLVOH010000097.1:0-6030 GCF_053543675.1 Microbacterium umsixpiens | reverse complement strand
ACCCGCTGAACTCGAGCGGTGCGGGAGTGCCCGCCACGGCGGCGCCCTGCGGAGAGAGCACCCCGATCACCAGGGCGGTGGAAGCGGCGACGGCCGTGATCCCACCCGCCCAGCCGAGCGTCCGTACCCGACGGCCCTTCGGTGCGACATCGCGTCGGAGGATGCGGTCCCGGGTCGCGAGAGCACGGGCGTCGGGCGGTGCGTCACGTGGCGTCGGTGCAGGGTCGGCATCGATCAGCATCCGCTCGAGCACGGCGTTGTCAGTCATCACCCGTCATCAGCCCCTCCAGGCCCAGCTCATCACGCAGACGACCCTGCGCGACGCCCAGCGTCTTCCGCACTCGGGACTCAGAAGCGCGCAGCAATTCCGCGATCTCCCCCACCGCGAGTCCATCCCAGTACGTGAGCATGATGATACGCCGTTGTACCGGAGTGAGGACACCCAAAGCTCGAATGACTACCAGGCGGGCCGTCAGCCCCGGCTGTTCGTCGGCGCCGGACACTCCGCTGTGCACGGCGTCGACGGCGCCGTTCGGCATCGACGACGGACGAGAACGAGAGCGCAGACGCCGATCGGCGGCACGGAGCAACCAGACCCGACCGGGCGGTCGAGCCGGCCTCAACCGGGACCAGGCATGCAGGAACACCTCGGAGACGATCTCGGTGACTTCCTCCTCGTCGCCGACGACGCCCTCGATGTGGTGCCGTACCGCCGCCCAGTGAGCGTCGAAGACTCGGGTGAAGACCTCGTTCCGCAGCGGATTCGGGTCATCGCTGCGGAAACTCATGTCTGCGGGGTCGGCGGCCTTCCCGCCGCCATCGACGTGTGACCGGGCCTCATCTCAGAAGCCGAGCCTGCCGAGCTGCTTCGGGTCGCGCTGCCATTCCTTCGCGACCTTGACGTGCAGGCCGAGGAACACGCGGGTGCCCACCAGCGCCTCGATGCCGACGCGGGCACGCGCGCCGACCTCGCTCAGTCGCTTGCCCTTGTGCCCGATGATGATCGCCTTCTGGCTGTCGCGCTCCACGACGATCGACGCGTGCACGTCGGTGAGGTCGGTGCCCTCGCGCGGCGCGATGTCGTCGATCACGACCGCGATCGAGTGCGGGAGTTCGTCGCGCACCCCCTCGAGAGCCGCCTCGCGGATCATTTCGGCGATGCGGTCCTCCTGCGACTCGTCAGTAGTGATGCCCTCCGGATACAGGGCCGGGCCCTTCGGCATCAGCAGCAGGATCTCGTCGGACAGGACGTCGAGCTGGTCCCTGGTGAGCGCGGACAGCGGGATCACCGCGGACCAGTCTTCACGCAGCGCGTCGACCTCCAGCAGACGCTCGGTGATCTCGTCGCGGGCCGCGACATCGGTCTTCGTCACGATCGCGATCTTCTTGGCGCGGGGATAGCCGTCGAGCGACGCGGCGATGCGGCGATCACCCGGGCCGACCTTCTCATTCGCCGGCACGCAGAACCCGATGACGTCGACGTCGCCGAGCACCTGCTCCACCAGGTCGTTCAGCCGTTCACCGAGCAGTGTCCGCGGCTTGTGGATTCCGGGGGTGTCGACGATGACGAGCTGCCCCTCCGGACGATTCACGATGCCGCGGATCGCTCGACGCGTGGTCTGCGGCTTCTCGCTGGTGATGGCGATCTTTTCGCCGACGAGTGCGTTCGTCAGCGTCGACTTGCCGACGTTGGGGCGGCCGACGAAGGTCACGAACCCGCTTCGGGTGTCGTCAGTCATCGTGTCGATCTCCTTCATCCTGCGAAGCGTCAGGGTCCCCTGCCGCACGTTCCACGAACACCGTCGCGATCCCGCGACCTCGGCCACGAGAGGCTCCTCCGGTGAGGACCAGGCCCTCCACCGTCGCCGTCGCCCCGGGTTGCGGGACCTGTCCCAGCGCCTTGCCGAGCAGACCGCCGATCGAGTCCACGTCCTCGTCCTCGAGTTCGAGACCGAAGAGGTCGCCCACGTCCTCCAGGGAGAGACGGGCACTCACGCGGTAGCGTCCGTGACCGAGATCGACGAACTCTGCGGATACCTGATCGTACTCGTCGGAGATCTCCCCGACGAGTTCCTCGATCAGGTCCTCGAGGGTCACGAGGCCGGAGATGCCACCGTGCTCGTCGATCACGAGGCACACGTGCACGGCGTCGCGCTTCATCTGCTGAAGGAGCGTCTCGGCGCGCATCGACTCGGGCACGAAGGTCGCCGGTCGCGCGATCGGCCGGATGGATGCGGCGCGCCAGGCGCTGTCGTCGCGATACGCGAACTGCACGAGGTCCTTGAGGTACAGCACACCCACCACGTCGTCCGCGTCGTCGTCCACGACGGGCATCCGGGAGACGCCGCGGTTCAGGAACAGGGACATCGCCTCGTCCGTCGTGGCGGTGGCATCGACGGTCACCATCTCCGTCCGCGGCACCATGACGGCACGGACGAACTGGTCCGTGAAGTCGAACACGGAGTGGATGAGGTCGCGGTCGTCCTCCTCGATCAGATCGTTCGAGGCCGCCTCATCGACCATGCTGAGCAGCTGGTCCTCGCTGGCGAAGGAGCTGCGGCCCGTGCCGGGTGTGACCTTGTTGCCCAGCACGACGAGCCCCTGCGCGAGCGGTCCGAGGAAGATGCGGAGCCCTCGGACGATCGAGGCGGTACCGCGGATCATTCCCTCGGCGTGCTGGCGGCCGAACGACCGCGGGCTCGCGCCGACGAGCACGAAGGTGATCGCCGTCATCAGCAGAGCGGCGGCGAGCATCGCCCACCAGTTGTTGTCGATGAGCATGGTGAACGCGACCGTCACCAGCACCGCAGCGGTCACCTCGGCGAGCACACGGATGAACGCGACCGCGTTCACGTGCGCGTCGAGATCGGCGGCGATCCGCCCCAGCGCCTTGGCCCGGCGTCCCTCGGTCGCCATGTCGGCGAGATTGGCGCGGGAGGCGACACCGTAGGCGGCGTCGATCGCCGCCATGAGACCGCCGAACGCCACCAGCAGGACGGCGGCGATGAGAAGGAGGGCGGCCGTCATCGGCGGCGTTCAGCCGCGGCGAAGCCCTGGATCAGTTCCTTCTGCAGTCCGAACATCTCACGCTCCTCGTCGGGCTCGGCGTGATCGAATCCGAGAAGGTGCAGAAGGCCGTGGGTGGTGAGCAGGATCAGCTCGTCCATCAGGGTGTGACGCGCGGCCTGAGCCTGTGCCTCCGCCACCTGCGGGCACAGCACGATGTCGCCGAGGAGACCGGGAGCGGTGGGGCGGTCCTCCGTGCCCGGACGCAGTTCGTCCATCGGGAAGCTGAGCACGTCGGTGGGGCCGGGCTCGTCCATCCACTGCACGTGGAGTGCCTCCATGGCGCCCTCGTCGACGAGGACGATCGCCACCTCGGCGTCCGGGCTGACGTGCAGCTGCGCCAGGTTGTAGTCCGTGAGTCGCTGCAGCACGGTCTCGTCGACGTCGATGGCCGACTCGTTGTTGATCTCGATCATGAGAGTCCTCGTTTCGGCATGCGGTCACGTGGTCCGGGGCGCTGCGCTCCCCTGCGGTCGGCGCGGTTGGCGAACTCCGCGGCCTGCTCGCGCTCGAAGCGCTGCGCCGTGCGCTTCTCGTCGTACTCGCTGTACGCGTCGACGATGCGTCCGACCAGCGAGTGACGGACGACGTCGTCGCTGGTGAGTCGCGAGAAGTGGATGTCGTCGATGCCGTCGAGCACGCGCGTGACCAGACGCAGTCCGGAGGAGCCCTGCGGGAGGTCGACCTGGGTGATGTCGCCCGTCACGACCATGCGCGTGCCGAAGCCGAGGCGCGTGAGGAACATCTTCATCTGCTCGGGTGTGGTGTTCTGCGCCTCGTCGAGCACGACGAACGAATCGTTCAGGGTACGCCCGCGCATGTACGCGAGAGGGGCGACCTCGATGGTCCCGGTGGCCATCAGGCGCGGCACGATCTCGGGATCCATCATCTCGTTGAGCGCGTCGTACAGCGGTCGCAGGTACGGATCGATCTTGTCGGTCAGCGTGCCGGGGAGGAACCCGAGGCGCTCTCCCGCTTCGACGGCGGGACGAGTGAGGATGATGCGCGTGACTTCCTTGCGCTGCAACGCCTGGACGGCCTTGGCCATCGCCAGGTAGGTCTTGCCCGTGCCGGCAGGACCGATGCCGAAGACGATCGTGTTCTCCTCGATCGCGTCGACGTACTCCTTCTGCCCGAGGGTCTTGGGACGGATCACCTTGCCGCGAGTGGTCAGGATCGCCTCGCCCAGCACCTCACTCGGACGGGGACCGCCCTCTTGGCGCAGCATCCGGGCGGAGCTGGAGACGTCGCTCGGAGCCAGATCATGACCTGCCCTGGTCATGGCGAGCAGCTCTTCGACCAGCGCCTTGGCCTTCGCGACCGCATCCACGCCGCCGCCGAGAGTGATCTCGTTGCCGCGCACGAGCACCTGGACGTCAGGGTGCTCCTTCTCGAGCATCCGCAGCAGGCGGTCCTGCGGGCCGAGGAGCTGCACCATGGCGACGCCATCGGCATAGATCTTCTCGACGGCCTCGGGCGGTCGACCGCCCAGGCTGCGTTCCTGCGGTTCGTTGTTGTCAGGCACCGACGCTCTTCTCGGTCAATCCCCCGGCCAGCACATGGGCATGGACGTGGAAAACGGTCTGTCCGGCGTTCGTGCCGGTGTTGAAGACGAGGCGGAAGTCGCCGTCGTCGGTGTGCTCGGCGGCCAGCTTCCCGGCGAACGCCACCATCTCCGCCAGCAGGGACGGATCCCCTGCGGCGAGCTCGGTGACATCGCGGTACTCCGCGGTCTTCGGCACCACGAGGAGATGCACCGGTGCCTGCGGGGCGATGTCACGCAGTGCGAACAGGCGGTCGGTCTCGCCGAGGATCTCGGCAGGGATCTCCCCGTTCAGAATGCGCGTGAAGATCGAGGGTTCCGTCATGCGCTCAAGTCTACTGATCGCCGCGTCCCCAGCGGCCTGACGCCGTGGGCGGCCGGAACGCAGCTCACCAGCGGCCGAGCGCGACCGACAGCACGGCGATCGCCGCCGGGCCCGCCGTCGACGTCCGCAGCACCGTGTCGCCCAGGAGCACTCTTTCGGCGCCCGCAGCCGTCAGCCGGTCGAGTTCTTCCTCGGCGATCCCGCCTTCCGGCCCCACGACCAGCACCAGATCGCGATCGTCGGCCGAGATCTCGGAGAGGCGCACGGATGCGGTGGGGTCGAGGAGCAGCACGCGCTGCGAAGTCGCCCGCTCGGCGAGCTGCGTCGTCGAGACCGGTGCGGTGACCTCGGGCACCCAGGCCCGATGAGCTTGCTTCGCGGCCTCGCGCACGATGGTCGCCCACCGTTCGCGACCCTTGACCGCCTTCGGTCCCTCCCAGCGGGAGACGCTGCGGCTCGCCTGCCACGGCACGATCTCGTCGACGCCGAGCTCGCACGCCGCCTGCACGGCCAGCTCGTCGCGGTCGCCCTTCGCGAGCGCCTGGACCAGAACGATCCGAGGGCTCGGAGCCGGATGCTCGACGCGGTCGGAGATCCGCACCTCGACGCGGGTCGGGGACACCTCTTCGGCCGCACCGATCAGCCACACGCCCGCGCCGTCGCCGACCGTGACCGCCTCGCCGACCCGCAGGCGCCGCACGACGGCGGCATGCTTCGCCTCAGCGCCGGTCAACGAAACGAGGTCGCCGACTCCGGCATCCGTCGACGACTCGACTAGGAAGTGCAGCGCCATGATCAGTGGCTGCGGAAACGGTCGCGGAGCTTCGAGAAGAGACCGGGCTGGAACTGCGCGAGCTGCGGATCCGGCGCCTTGGTCTTCTTCGCGAAGTCCTCGATCAGCGCCCGCTGCGCGGAGTCCAGCCGGGTGGGCGTCAGCACCTGCACGCCGACGCGCAGGTCTCCGCGCTGGGTCCCCCGGAGCGGGGTGATGCCACGCCCCTTGATGGTGAGCACGTCGCCGGACTGCACGCCCGCGCGGATCTCGAGGTCGACCTCGCCGTCGAGCCCCTGGATCGTGGTCTCGGCGCCGAGGATG
>NZ_JBLVOH010000096.1:20023-24746 GCF_053543675.1 Microbacterium umsixpiens | reverse complement strand
GGACCTGCTCGCCGCCGGCGAGCTCGACTGGACCGGCATGTTCATCCCCAACCCCGACGATGTGACGGGCAACGGGAAGATCGACTGGATCAACACCCCTCAGGACCCGACCGTCCTGTACACCTGCTCGAACGCCGAGCTCGGCTGCACCGGCCCGCAGACCGACGTCGCCGTGCGCCAGGCGCTCAACCTGGCGATCGACCGCGCCACCATCAAGGACAAGGCGTTCGTCGGGCTCACCGGTGACATCTCGCCGACGTACGCCCTGCTGCCCCGCGACGAGAAGTGGGTCGCGGACCCCGCCAACGAGGTCAGCCCGCAGGAGGCGAACGTCGCCGAGGCGGACGCGATCCTCGAGGCCGCCGGTTACACGAAGGACGGCGACTTCTATGCGAAGGGCGGCGTGCCGCTCGAGCTCACCCTCACCTCGGTCGACGGCTGGACGGACTACAACGATGCCGCCAAGCTGATCGCCGAGCAGGCGGCCGCAGCCGGCATCAAGATCAACGTCTCGACCGTGCAGTGGCAGGAGTTCTCCGACTCCCGTCAGGGTGGAGAGTTCCAGCTCATCGTCGGCGGCATGATCGGCACGTCGGTGGCAGACCCGTTCCAGATCTACCGTGACTGGTTCGGCGGCACCGCGGTGCAGTCGACCAGCCCGGTCGGCACCGAGGTCCCGGCGGGTCGCTGGAACTTCAGCCGGTACAACAATCCGACGGTCGACGCTGCGGTGCAGGCCGCGATCAGCACCGATGACGAGGCGGAGAAGAAGGAGCTGTACGGCACGATCCAGACCGAGATCGTCCGCGACCTGCCCTACATCCCGCTGGTGATCAACGCGACCCAGACGTTCTACAACACGCAGGACTTCACGGGTTGGCCGACGGAGGAGGACCTCTACGCCTTCCCGCCGTCCTGGGGTGCGATCGCGGCAGGCTACGTCCTGACGCAGCTGCAGCCGGCCAAGTAGTCGAAAGGAGACGGGAAGCAGGAAGTCAGGAAAGAGTGACATGAAGTTCTATGCACGAAGAATCGGGTTCTACGCGTTCACGCTGTGGGCCGCGATCTCTCTCAACTTCCTGCTTCCCCGTCTCATGCCGGGGAACCCCGCCGACATCATGATCGCCAAGATGCAGCGGGCGGGCGGCGAGATCTCGGAGACGACGATCCGCAACATCAAGCTCCTGCTCGGTGGCGACGACTCCTCGCTTTGGGACCAGTACCTGGCGTACTGGGGCCGCATGTTCCGCGGCGACCTCGGGATCTCGGTCACGAAGTACCCGACCCCGGTGACCGAGCTCATCGCCGGGGCCCTGCCGTGGACACTCGTCCTGGTCGGCACGGCGACCGTCATCTCGTTCGTCCTCGGCGTCGCACTCGGTGCCTGGGCCGGATGGAAGCGGGGCACCTGGGTCGACCACGTGATCCCCGCGACCACCGTGCTGCAGTCCATCCCGTACTTCTGGCTGGCGCTGATCCTGGTGTCGGTGTTCGCGGTCGGACTCGGCTGGTTCCCGATCTTCGGGGGCTACGACGTGTTCGACTTCCCCGACGGGCCGGAGCCCACCTGGGCGTTCTTCACCGACGCGCTCGCGCATTCGCTCCTCCCGGCGATCACGATCGTGATCAGCTCCGTGGGCGGCTGGCTGTTCGGCATGCGCAACATGATGGTCGCCACCCTCGCCGAGGACTACGTCCTCACCGCCGAGGCCAAGGGCCTCCGGCACCGCCGCATCATGACGACGTACGCCGCGAGGAACGCGGCGATCCCGTCGATCGCCGGATTCTCGATCACGCTCGGCTTCGTCGTGTCCGGCTCCATCGTCATGGAGCAGGTGTTCACGTATCCGGGCATCGGCAAGCTGATGTTCCAGGCCGTCACGAACAACGACTATGCACTGATGCAGGGCCTGTTCCTGGTGATCACCATCACGGTGCTCGCCGCCAACTTCTTCATGGACCTCGTCTATGGCTTCATCGACCCGAGGGCGCGCCAGAATGTCTGATCCGCAGAACACCGCCGGTCTCCTGACCGTGGAGGACGCGCCCATGACGGCGCCGGCCAGCACCGTCTCGCTCGCGACACAGCGGGGAGGCCGCAAGCGGCGCATCCTGCCGAGCACATCGCCGAAGTTCATCGTCGGCTCGCTCCTCGTGCTCGCGATCGTGTTGTTCGCGATCATCGCGCCGTTCTTCACGCAGAATCCGCGCAGCACGGCGAACCCTGCACTCCAGCCGCCGTCGGCGGAGCACTGGTTGGGCACCACGAAGCTCGGTAACGACATGTTCGCCCAGCTCGCGATCGGTGCGCAGGGATCGCTCATGGTCGGGTTGATCGCCAGCGTGATCGCGATCGTGCTGTCGCTCGTCTTCGGTGTCCTCGCCGGATACCTCGGCGGCTGGCGTGAAGACGGACTCGCCCTCATCACCAACGTGATGATCGTCATCCCCGCCTTGCCGCTGGTCATGGTGATCGCCTCCTTCGTGCCGCAGCGCACCTGGCAGCTGGTCGCGATCTTCCTCGGCATCACCTCCTGGGCCGGCGCCGCCTACGTCCTGCGCCTGCAGACCCGTTCCCTCCGCACCCGCGACTACGTCTACGCCTCGAAGGTGGCCGGCGAGCGATCGCTGCGTGTGATCCTGGTCGAGATCATGCCGAACCTCCTGCCGCTGCTCACCGCGCAGTTCCTCTTCGCTCTGATCTTCGCGATCCTCGGCGAGGCCGGGCTGTCGTACCTGGGGCTCGGACCGACGGACTCGATCACCTGGGGAACCATCCTCAACGACGCGCAGTCCGGCCAGGCGCTCGGCCGCGGAGCGTGGTGGTGGTTCGTCCCGCCGGGCATCATGATCGCCATCCTCGGCGCCGGCCTCGCACTGATCAACTTCGCGATCGACGAGGTCATCAACCCGAAGCTGCGCAACGCGCCCGACGCCGCGCGCCGTGTGCGCAAGGCCGCGAAGACCAAGGGGGTCACCGCATGAGCCAGCCGGTGCTGACGGCGCGGAACGTGTCGATCGAGTACGAGGTCGACCCGCCGGTGAAAGCCGTGCGCGATGTGTCGCTGACGCTGAACCGCGGCGAGATCCTGGGTCTCGCGGGAGAGTCCGGCTGCGGCAAGACGACCCTGGCCTATGGGATGAACCGCCTCCTCAAGGCGCCGGCGCTCATGACGGCGGGGGAGATCGTCTTCCATGACCGCGACGGTCATGACATCGACATCGTGGGTCTCGACGGCGAGGGCCTCCGGGCGTTCCGGTGGGACAAGATCTCGATGGTCTTCCAGGGGGCGATGAACTCGCTCAACCCGGTGATCTCGGTCAAGGCGCAGATCTTCGACATCTTCGACACGCATCGACCTGGCATGAGCAAGAAGGCGAAGACCGCACGGGCGGAAGAGCTGCTCACCCTGGTCGGCGTCGACCCGAACCGCCTGACGAGCTTCCCGCACGAACTCTCGGGCGGCATGCGGCAGCGGATGATGATCGCGATGGCCCTCGCCCTCGATCCGCAGGTGATGATCATGGACGAGCCGACGACCGCGCTCGACGTGGTCGTGCAGCGCGGGATCATCCGTGAGATCATGCGGCTGCGCGAGAAGCTCGGGTTCGCGGTGATCTTCATCACCCACGACCTGCCGATGCTGATCGAGATCAGCGACCGGATCGCGATCATGCTGCAGGGACAGATCGTCGAGGAGGGCACGGCGGAGGAGATCTACCGGACCCCGCAGCACGAGTACACGAAACGGCTGCTGTCGAGCTTCCCGTCGCTCAAGGGCGAACGCGGCGACTTCGTCCGCACCGGTGTCAGCCAGGAGGGCGTCCGATGAGCGCGAACACGACCGCACCCACCGCGGCGCAGCCGGCGCGGCTGGAGGCCCGGAACCTGGTGAAGGACTTCCCCCTGCGCTCCGGTTTCAAGACGAGCATCCTGCACGCGGTGAAAGACGTGTCCTTCACGATCGAGGCGGGCAAGACGGTCGCTCTGGTCGGCGAGTCGGGGTCGGGGAAATCGACCATCGCGCGGATGCTCATGAAGCTGGAGACCCCGACCAGCGGGGAGATCCTGCTGGACGGGAAACCGTCCGGAACCCGCGGCCGGGCGCTGGAACGCTACCGCGCCGATGTGCAGATGGTGTTCCAGGACCCGTTCGCGTCGTTGAACCCTTTCCACACGATCGTGCATCACCTCGAGCGGCCGATCCGCCTGCACCACCCGGAGCTGTCTCGTGGCGAGGTGCGGGAGCGGGCCGTGGAGCTGCTGGAGCGCGTGCGACTCACTCCGGGGGAGAGCTACGCCGACCGTCGCCCGCACGAGCTCTCCGGTGGACAGCGTCAGCGCGTCGCGATCGCACGGGCGCTGGCCCCCGGGGCGCGGTTCATCGTCGCGGACGAGCCGGTGTCGATGCTGGACGTGTCGATCCGTCTCGGGGTGCTGAACCTCCTCGCGGACCTGCAGCGCGAGGAGAACCTCGGCGTCCTCTACATCACCCACGACCTGGCCACCGCCCGACACTTCTCGGACGAGATCATGGTGCTCTACAAGGGCGACGTCGTGGAGCGCGGGCCTGCGGACGAGGTCATCCTCAACCCGCAGCACGAGTACACCAAGACGCTCCTCGGCGCCGCTCCCGAGCCCGATAATCTCGGACGCCTCCGCGACGAGGTGCGCGCCGAGCTCGGCATCGCGCACTGACAGCCTCGCTTCGAATCGCGCGAA
>NZ_JBLVOH010000096.1:13323-20003 GCF_053543675.1 Microbacterium umsixpiens | reverse complement strand
TTCGAACGCGCGTCCCCGGAATCCGGCGCCAGGGACCGGACCGGCTAGACTGAACCCACAATTGAAGACAGGCCGAATGAACCACGCGGGAGAGCCCCGGCGAACGCAGCCGGGCACCGAAGGAGCAAGCCTCCCCGCCAATCTCTCAGGTACGCGTACCGCGCGGTTCCGGCCACTCTGAAAAGCGATCCCGCGAGACTGCGGATCCGCCGACGGTGAAAACCCCGCCTCCGTGCACGGGTGAAGCTCTCAGGCCTATGACAGAGGGGGAGTTCCGAGGAGCGGCGATGCCGCCGTTCCGCCCGTAACAGCCCGGGAGAACTCCATGTCCGACCCCCGCTACACCCCGCTGCGTGAACGCCATGAGGCGCTCGGCGCGTCGTTCACCGACTTCGGCGGCTGGCAGATGCCGGTGCGCTACACCTCCGACCTCGCCGAGCACCATGCCGTGCGGAACGCCGCCGGCATCTTCGACATCTCGCACATGGCGGAGTTCCTCGTCACGGGCGAGAAGGCAGCGGAGTTCCTCGATTTCGCACTCGCCGGCCGCATCTCCGCGATGCCGGTGGGCAAGGCGAAGTACTCGCTGATGCTGGCCGCGAACGGCGGCATCGTCGACGATGTCATCGCGTACCGGTTGGCGGACGACCGCTACCTCGTGATCGCGAACGCCGGCAACCGCGGCTTCGTCGACTCCGCGTTCGCGAAGCGCGTCCGCGATTTCCCCTCGCTCATCGAGCGCGAGCTGCCACCGCTGACGCCGGGGGAGGACCGCAGCTTCGCCGGCTTCCTCGGCGACCGCGGCGTCGATGTGGAGGATGTGTCGGACTCCTACGCGCTGCTCGCGGTTCAGGGGCCTGCCGCCGAGGCGATCCTCGCTGCGACCTCCGGCATCACTGAGCTCAGCAGTCCCTGGGCCGATCAGAAGTACTACGCGTGGGCCGACGCACGTTTCCTCGGAGAGCCCCTGCTCATCGCCCGCACGGGATACACGGGCGAAGACGGCTTCGAACTGCTCGTCTCTGCTGCTGACGCGCTCGCACTGTGGGACGCACTGGTCTCGGCAGGCGAACCGCACGGGCTCGTGCCCGCCGGTCTCGCGGCGCGCGACACCCTTCGCCTCGAGGCGGGCATGCCGTTGTACGGGCACGAGCTGAGCCTCGACACGCTGCCGGCACAGGCCGGACTCGGACGCGTCGTCGTAACGGCCAAGGATGAGTTCGTCGGCAAGGAAGCGCTCGCCGCCGTCGAGCGGGCCAGCGCATCCGACGCCCCCGTGCTGGTCGGCCTCGTCGCCGAGGGCAAGCGCGCCGGCCGCGCCGGCTATGCCGTCGTCGACGGCGAAGGGGAGAAGCTCGGCGAGATCACCAGCGGAGCCCTCAGCCCTACTCTCGGCCATCCGATCGCGATGGCCTACGTGCACCCTTCTTCCGCCGAAGAGGGAACAGCAGTATTCCTTGATGTGCGGGGGACGAAGATCCCCGCGACCGTGACCGCCCTGCCTTTCTACCGGAGGACCAAATGACCGACCTCGCCGCCCTCAGCTACACCGAAGAGCACGAGTGGATCGCCGCTGACGGCGACACCGTGACCATCGGCATCACCGACTACGCCGCCGAGAAGCTGGGTGACGTCGTGTTCGTCGAACTCCCCGCCGTCGGCACCGAGGTCACCGCCGGCTCCGTCGTGGGAGAGATCGAATCCACGAAGTCGGTGGGCGAGCTCTACGCGCCGGTCACCGGCACCGTCGTCGAGATCAACGACGCAGCCGTCGATGATCCGTCGCTCGTCAACGCGGCACCGTTCGAGGGGGGGTGGCTGCTCAAGGTCACCGTCGCCGCCGGTGCGCTCGACGGTCTGCTGGACCGCGACGCCTACGTCGCGCTGACGGAGGGCTGATTCACCAGTGGTCACTTTCGCCGATCGTCACATCGGACCCACGGATGCCGCGCAGCGCACGATGCTCGCTGCCCTCGGTCTCGACACCGCCGGAGCGGACGACGCGCTGAGCCCGGTCGAGGCGCTGATGCGTCAGGCCGTGCCGGCGTCGATCTACACCGGACCGTCTCCCGAAACCGAGGGTGGGACGCCGACTCGCATCCCCGCGGCAGCGAGCGAGACCGAGGCGCTCGCAGAGCTGCGGACCCTCGCGTCCCGCAACACCGTGAACCGCCCGATGATCGGCCTCGGCTACTACGGGACCATCACGCCGCAGGTGATCCAGCGCAACGTGCTGGAGAATCCGTCCTGGTACACGGCGTACACGCCCTACCAACCGGAGATCTCGCAGGGTCGGCTCGAGGCTCTCATCAACTTCCAGACCATGGTCTCCGACCTCACCGGTCTCACCACGGCCAACGCCTCGATGCTGGACGAGTCCACGGCCGTCGTCGAGGGGATGCTGCTGGCGCGGCGCGCCTCCAAGTCGGCGTCGAACGTGTTCGCGGTCGACGCCGACGCACTGCCGCAGACCAGGGCGATGCTCGCGACCCGCGCGGAAGCCCTCGGGATCGAGATCGTGTCCGTCGACTTCGCCGCGGGGGAGGAGCTGCCCGGTGATCTCTTCGGTGTCTTCGTCCAGTACCCGGGCGCATCGGGTCGGGTCTGGGATCCGTCCGCCGTGTTCGACGCCGCGCACCTCGCCGGCGGACTCGCCGTCGCAGCGGCTGATCTGCTCGCGCTCACACTGATCGCGTCGCCCGGGTCGCTGGGCGCGGATGTGGCCGTCGGCACGACGCAGCGCTTCGGAGTGCCGATGGGCTTCGGCGGGCCGCACGCCGGCTACATGGCCGTCCGCTCCGGCCTCGAGCGACAGCTCCCTGGCCGTCTCGTCGGGGTGTCGGTGGATGCCGACGGCAAGCCCGCGTACCGTCTCTCTCTGCAGACGCGCGAGCAGCACATCCGCCGTGAGAAGGCGACGTCGAACATCTGCACCGCCCAGGTGCTGCTGGCCGTGATGGCGGCGATGTACGCGGTCTATCACGGCCCGGATGGGCTCCGTGCGATCGCGTCGGAAGCAGCCACGAAGGCGGCGCTGCTCGGTACCTGGCTCGCAGAGGCGGGCGCCGAGGTCGTGCACGACGCGTTCTTCGACACGGTCACGGTGCGGGTGCCGGGGCGTGCGGCCGAGCACGCCGCGCAGGCGCGCGACGGATACGGCATCCTGCTCCGCGTCGTCGATGCCGACACGATCGGCATCTCGGTCGATGAGACCACCACGGTGACCGAGCTGCATCAGGTGGCGATGGTCTTCGGTGGCGCGCAGGAGCGTGCGTTCGGCTTCCTGCAGCGTGGCAGCAACGCCCTGCCGTCGGACCTGGGGCGTCAGGACGAGTACCTCACGCACCCGGTATTCCACGCACATCGCAGCGAGACCGCCATGATGCGGTATCTGAAGAGCCTCGCCGACCGCGACTACGCGCTCGACCGCGGCATGATCCCGCTGGGCTCCTGCACGATGAAGCTCAATGCGGCCACCGAGATGGCGGCGATCACGTGGCCCGAGTTCGCGGGCATCCACCCGTTCGCTCCGGCGGCCGATGTGCAGGGCTACCTCGAGCTCATCGATCAGCTCGAGGGTTGGCTCGCCGAGGTCACCGGGTACGACGCGGTCTCGCTGCAGCCGAACGCGGGCTCACAGGGCGAACTCGCGGGGCTGCTCGCGATCCGCGGCTACCACCACGCCAACGGCGACCAGCATCGCACGATCTGCCTGATCCCGTCTTCGGCGCACGGCACGAACGCGGCGTCGGCCGTCCTCGCAGGCATGAAGGTCGTGGTCGTGGCGACCGACGAGCTCGGCAACGTCGACCTCGACGATCTGCGCGCGAAGATCGCGCTGCACGCCGACGACCTCTCGGCCCTGATGATCACCTACCCCTCCACGCACGGCGTGTACGAGGAGCAGGTGGTCGACATCACCGCAGCCGTGCACGACGCGGGCGGGCAGGTCTACGTCGACGGCGCGAACCTCAACGCGCTGCTCGGCTACGCGCGGTTCGGCGACCTGGGGGGCGACGTCTCGCACCTCAACCTGCACAAGACGTTCGCCATCCCGCACGGCGGCGGCGGCCCCGGCATCGGTCCGGTGGCGGCGAAGGCCCACCTCGCGCCGTTCCTGCCCTCGCACCCGCTCGCCCAGAGCGCGGAGCACTTCGGCGGGTACACGTTCGAGGGCGGTGTGATCTCCGCAGCGCCCTACGGCTCTGCCGGGATCCTGCCGATCTCGTGGGCGTACGTGCGGATGATGGGTGCCGACGGACTGCGTCGCGCCACCGCGGCAGCCGTGCTCTCCGCGAACTACATGGCAGAGCGACTCGGCGCCCACTTCCCGGTGCTCTACACGGGCGAGAACGGGCGGGTGGCTCACGAGTGCATCCTCGATCTGCGTCCGCTCAAGGAGGCCACCGGCATCACGGTCGACGACGTCGCCAAGCGCCTCATCGACTACGGCTTCCACGCGCCGACCATGTCGTTCCCGGTCGCGGGCACGTTGATGGTCGAGCCGACCGAGTCGGAGGACCTCGACGAGATCGAGCGCTTCATCGAGGCCATGGTCATGATCAAGGCCGAGGCGGAGGGGGTCGCCGCCGGTCGCTGGCCGGCCGACGACAACCCGCTCGTGCACGCGCCGCACACCGCGGTCTCGCTCATCGCGGGGGAGTGGAACCACGCGTACTCGCGGGAAGAGGCGGCATACCCCGTGCGCGCCCTCGTCGCAGGCAAGTACTGGCCGCCGGTGCGACGCATCGACCAGGCGTACGGCGACCGCAACCTCGTCTGCGCCTGCCCGCCGGTGGAGGCTTTCGCCTGAGTCGGATGCTCATGTGAGCACACGGTGCTGCACCCCTGTTGTGGGTGCGGCGCCGTCTCTCTTTTCCCGGTGTTTCGGCCTTGTTACGTATGGTCACCACTCAGTAACAGTTCGTTAGCTGAGGGCGGGGGCGACGCGGGTGCGGGTTACGCTCAGGTATCCCTGCCTGCTCGATGGTGAGCGCGCAGAATCCCCGTGTCCACAGGAGGACAAAAGTGAAAAGAAACAGGACTGCCCTCGCGGGCACCGCTCTGCTGGCCGTCGGCGCGATCGCGCTCGCAGGCTGTGCATCCGGCGGCGACAACGGCAGTGGTGAAGAAGGCGGCGAAGCGTCGACCGGAATCGTCACGGTTCAGAGCAACGAGCCTCAGAACCCGCTCCTCCCCGCCGTGACCAACGAGGGCGGCGGCGGACTCGTTCTGCAGAACATCTTCGCCGGTCTCGTCTACTACGAAGCCGACGGCGCCCTCGCCAACGACCTTGCCGAGTCGATCGAGTCGGAAGACAACCAGACCTGGACCATCAAGATCAAGGAGGGTGAGAAGTTCAGCGACGACACCCCCGTGACCGCGGAGTCCTTCGTCGAGGCATGGCAGTACGCCGCCTCCGACCCCGCCTTCGAGAACCAGTGGTGGTTCGCCAACTTCTCCGGCTACAGCGCCGACGCCGTGAAGGAAGACTCCCTCGCTCTCGAGGTCGTCGACGACACGACGTTCACGGTCGAGCTCGCCGCTCCGCAGTCGGACTTCCCGACCACTCTGGGCTACCAGGTGTTCGCGCCGCTCCCCGAGTCGTTCTTCGATGACCCTGAGGCGTTCGGCCAGGCTCCCGTCGGCAACGGCCCGTACGTGCTCGACAAGTGGGAGCACGACTCCGTGATCTCGCTGCTCCCGAACGAGAGCTACGACGGTCCCCGCAAGCCGCAGAACGGTGGAGTCGACTTCGTCAGCTACGCGACCGCCGAGGCTGCGTACACCGACCTGCTCTCGGACAACCTCGACGTGATCAACCCCGGCGTGCCGCCGACGGCTCTGGCCACCTACAAGGACGACCTGGGCGACCGCGCCGTCGACCAGCCGGCCGCGATCTGGGAAGGCCTGACCATCCCGGCACGCCTCGCTCACTTCGGCAACGACGAAGAGGGCAACCTGCGTCGTCAGGCCATCTCCTACGCGATCGACCGCGAACAGGTCACCGACGTGATCTTCGAGGGTACCCGCACGCCGGCCGTCGACTTCACCTCCCCGGTGATCGCGGGCTGGAACGACGAGATCGCCGGTTCCGAGGTCACGCACGCCGACGCCGACAAGGCGAAGGACCTGTGGGCTCAGGCCGACGCCATCGCCCCGTGGAGCGGCACGTTCACCATCGCGTACAACGCCGACGGTGGACACCAGCCCTGGGTCGACGCGGTCACCAACCAGCTCAAGAACACGCTGGGCATCGACGCCGCCGGTCAGTCCTTCCCCGACCTGGCGACGCTCCGCGAGGAGATCAAGAACCGTTCGCTGAACGCGGCGACGCGTTCGGGATGGCAGTTCGACTACCCGGGTGCGTACAACATCCTGGGCGCGCTGTTCATCACGGGTGCCGGTTCCAACGACGGCGACTACTCGAACCCCGAGTACGACGAGCTCGTGCAGAAGGGCTCCACGGCGCCGTCGGTCGAAGAGGGCAACAAGCTCTTCGAGCAGGCGCAGGAGGTCCTGTTCACGGACCTTCCCGTCCTGCCGCTCTGGTACCGCTCGACCAACGCCGGTTTCTCCACGCTCGTCGACAACGTCGAGTACGGCTGGGACAGCTGGCCGATCGTGTACGAGATCACCAAGGCCGGCGAGTAACACTCCCGCTCTGATCTGAACCCGGC
>NZ_JBLVOH010000096.1:11540-13303 GCF_053543675.1 Microbacterium umsixpiens | reverse complement strand
CGCACGGCGCGGTTGAGTTCACGCCTATGACTGCCTACATCATTCGTCGCCTTCTTCAGGCGATACCCGTCTTCCTCGGGGCGACCTTCCTGATCTTCTCGATGGTCTTCCTGCTACCGGGTGACCCGATTCTCGCTCTGTTCGGTGACAAGACACCGACCGATGCGCAGTACGCCGCCTTGCAGGCGCAGTACCACCTGGACCAGCCGTTCTTCACGCGCTACCTGATCTACCTCGGCGACCTGTTCCAGGGCGACCTGGGAACGACTTTCCGCGGCCAGAGCGTCAATGAGATCCTCGCCGCGAAGTTCCCGGTGACGCTGCGCCTCGCGCTGCTGGCGATCGTCATCCAGCTGCTCTTCGGCGTCGTCGTCGGTCTCATCTCCGGCCTGCGCAAGAACAGCCTTTTCGACCACGCCTCGATGCTGGTGAGCCTTCTGCTCATCTCGATCCCGGTGTTCGTGCTGGCCTTCATCGCGCAGTACTTCCTCGCCATCGAGTTGCATCTGTTCCGACCGACGGTCGGACGAGGTGCGCCCTGGTCGGACCTGATACTCCCGGCGATCGTGCTCGCCGCACTGAACTTCGCCTACGTGGTGCGGCTCACGCGCAACTCGGTCATCGAGACGCGTCAGCAGGACTTCGTGCGGATGGCGTTCGGCAAGGGCCTCCCCACGCGGCGCGTCATCCCGGTGCACGTGCTGCGCAACTCGCTCATTCCCGTGACGACGAACCTCGCTGCCGACTTCGGCATCCTGATCGTCGGCGCCACCGTCACCGAGGGCGTGTTCAACGTGCCCGGTATCGGAAACGAGCTCTTCAAGGCCATCAACCAGCACGATGGGCCGGAGATCGTCTCGATCGTGACCGTGCTCGTCGTGATCTACGTCCTGGTCAACCTGTTCATCGATCTGCTCTACGGTGTGCTCGACCCGAGGATCCGCTATGTCCGATAACACTCCCACCCGCCGCATGGCGCACTATGTGGCCGAGGCAGACGAGGGCGGCCTCGGGGCCGTCGATGCCGTCCGTGTCAGCGAGCGCAAGAGCAACCTGTGGCTCGATGCGTGGCGCGACCTCCGTGGTCGCTGGATGTTCTGGACCGCCGGCGTCTTCGTCGTGCTGCTGGTCATCATCGCGTCGTTCCCCGACCTGTTCGCTCCGGTCGACCCCTTCCAGTGCGACCTGAAGTTCTCGAACGACGGCCCTTCCGCAGGGCACCCGCTCGGGTACACCTTCCAGGGCTGTGACGTGTACTCCCGTGTCGTGCACGGCGCAGGGACCTCGCTGTCGGTCGGCATCCTGGTGACGATCATCATCGCTGCCATGGGCATCGTGATCGGTGCGTTCGCCGGTTTCTTCGGCGGCTGGATCGATTCGCTCCTCATGCGCATCGGCGACATGTTCTTCGCGATCCCCTACGTGCTGGCCGCAGTGGTCATCATGTCGATGTTCCTCGACAACCGGAACATCCTCGTGGTCTCCCTCGCGATCGGCTTCTTCGGATGGCCCTCGGTGGCGCGCATCCTGCGCGCCGAGATCCTGCGCGTGCGTTCGGCCGACTTCGTGATGGCGTCCGAAGCGCTCGGGGTATCCCGGGTGCGGACGATGTTCTCACACGTCATGCCGAACTCGATCGCCCCGGTGATCGTGCTCAGCACGGTCGGTCTGGCCGCGGCCATCACGGCCGAGGCCACGCTGTCCTTCCTGGGCGTCGGTCTGCCGCCGGAGTTCATCTCCTGGGGTAACGACATCGCGGCCGC
>NZ_JBLVOH010000096.1:6221-11499 GCF_053543675.1 Microbacterium umsixpiens | reverse complement strand
CGGCGCACCGACCCCATGCCGCTGATCTATCCGTCGATCGCTCTCTCCCTCACCGTGCTGTCGTTCATCATGCTCGGCGAGACGGTGCGAGACGCGCTCGACCCGAAGGCGAGGGCACTGCGATGACCGCCGAATACAACCCCGATGTCCCGCTCCTGTCGATCGAGAACCTGGAGGTCGCGTTCAAGACGCAGGACGGTTTCGTCCCTGCGGTGCGTGGCGTCAGCTTCGACATCTACCCGGGCGAGACCATGGCGATCGTCGGTGAGTCCGGCTCGGGCAAGTCGACGACCGCGCACGCGATCATCAACCTGCTGCCCGGCAGCGGGAAGGTCACCGGTGGCGCCGTCAAATTCGAGGGTCGCGACCTGACGAAGCTCGGGCGCTCCGAGATCGAGCATGTGCGCGGCAACCTCATCGGCCTGGTTCCCCAGGACCCGATGAACAGCCTCAACCCGGTGCACCGCATCGGTTTCCAGGTGGAGGAGACCATCCTCGCCAACGGGCAGGCCGACGGCCGCAAGGCTGCACGCAAGCAGGCGATCCAGGTGCTGAAGGAGGCGGGACTGGCGGATGCCGATCGGCGTCTGCGGCAGTTCCCGCACGAGTTCTCCGGCGGCATGCGCCAGCGGGTGCTCATCGGCATCGGGCTGTCGTCCGATCCGAAACTGCTCATCGCCGACGAGCCCACCAGCGCGCTCGACGTCACGGTGCAGAAGCGGATCCTCGATCACCTCGACACCCTCACGAAGGAGCGCAACACCGCGGTCCTGTTCATCACCCACGACCTCGGCCTCGCCGCGGAGCGGGCGGAGAACCTCGTCGTGATGCATCGCGGTCGCATCGTGGAATCGGGTCCCGCGCTCGAGATCCTGCAGAACCCGCAGCACCCGTACACCCAGCGGCTGGTCGCCGCGGCGCCGAGCCTGGCGTCGAAGCGCATCCAGACGGCGGTCACGGGTCACGTCGACCCTCTCGCCGAGGTGCTCACGGAGGCCACGGGCACGGTCGATCTCGCATCGATCGCGCACACCGAGGCGGTTCCTGCCGAGCCGGTGATCGAGTTCCGAGATGTGACGAAGGTCTACAAGATCCGGGGGAGCGGCTTCCGTTCCACCGATTTCACGGCCGTCGACAAGATGTCCTTCCAGGTGCCCAAGGGCTCCACGATGGCCATCGTCGGCGAATCCGGTTCCGGCAAGTCGACCGCCGCCAAGATGCTGCTGCGTCTGGAGACGAAGACGTCGGGCTCGATCCTCGTGAACGGTCGGGACACCGACACGCTCTCACGGCCCGAGCTGCAGGCACTGCGTCGCGAGATGCAGCCGGTCTTCCAGGACCCGTACGGTTCGCTGGATCCGCTGCACAACATCGGCAACACGGTGGCGGAGCCGCTGCGCGTGCACGGGGTCGGCGACTCCGCCTCGCGCCGCAAGCGCGTTCTCGAGGTGCTGGACCAGGTCGCGCTCCCGTCGAGTGTGGCCGACCGGTATCCGAACGAGCTCTCGGGCGGTCAGCGTCAGCGAGTCGCCATCGCCAGGGCCCTCGCGCTCAAGCCGGAGATCGTCGTCCTCGACGAGGCCGTGTCGGCGCTGGACGTGCTGGTGCAGGCGCAGGTGCTGAACCTGCTCGCCGAACTCCAGTCCGAGCTCGACTTGACGTACCTGTTCATCACCCACGACCTCGCGGTCGTGCGGGTGATCGCGGATCGCGTCTGTGTGATGGAGCAGGGGCGCGTCGTCGAGCACGGCACGGTCGACGACATCTTCGCGAACCCGCAGCAGGAGTACACGGAGCGTCTGCTCCAGGCGATTCCCGGCGCGTCGATCACCCTCGGGAGCCACTGACGGTGACGACGGACGACAGGTCGGAGGGCGTACGGACATTCCGTGCGCCCTCCGGTCCCGCCGCGCTCGTGATCGGCTCGCTTCTGGCCCTGTTCCTGTTGGGCGATGCCGTCCTGCGGGCCGGGTGGGGGCCGATGCTGCTGCTCGCCCCGTGGGTGCTGCTGGTGCTCTGGCTCGTGTATGTGAGCTCCTTCGCCTCGGCCGTGCGCATCGACGACGACGGTGTGGTGGTGCAGAACCTGCTCCGCCGCATCACGTTCGGCTGGCAGCGCGTGCGCGCCGTCGACCTGCGGTGGCAGCTGATCTTCTCGCTCGACGACGGGAAGGATCTCGCCTGCTACGGGGGACCGGCCAAGGCCGGCCCGATCCGCATGCCCGCTCGCGGGGGCGACGGCGAGGAGAAGATGCCCGCAGGCATCCGCGCGCTCACCGAGATCGAGGAGCGCTGGGAAGCCGCCCCCGCCGCTGCGGACGCCCCGATCCGACGCAGCTGGGATCGTCCGGCCACGATCGCGCTGGTCGTGATCGTCGTCTGGGCGGTGCTGGCCGTCCTCGTGGCGAACGCGGGTTGACCGCGACTCTTCGGCTCAGCCGGGGAGTCCGAACAGGTCGGGCCACAGCGCTGCCGCCCACGGGTAGCCGACGAACGCGGCCGCATCGATCAGGAAGTGCGCGACCAGGAACGGCATCAGGCGCCCTGAGCGCTGATACAGCCACCCGAACAGCAGACCCATCGCGAGGTTCCCGAAGAACGCGGGATAGCCCTGATACAGGTGGTAGCTGGCCCGCAGCACCGATGTGCCGATGATGATCGACCACGGCCCCCAGCCGAGCTGCTTCAGTCGCGTGAAGAGATATCCGAGCAGAACGAACTCCTCCTGCAGCGAGGCCCGTGCGGCAGCGAGCAGCAGGACGGGCACCGTCCACCAGTAGGCGTCGATGCCGGCGGGGTCGATCGCCACGGTCATCCCGAGCGCGCGACCGGCGAGGTAGAGGCCGATGCCGGGCACGCCGATGGCCAGGACCAGCAGGACGCCGCGACCGATGTCGCGCCCCGCCCTGGTGCCGTCCAGCCCCAGCTGCCCCAGGTGCGGTCGGCGCGACTGCCAGAGCAGGAAGCACACCAGCAGCACGGGGACGAGCGAGAAACCGATCGCGAGCACCTGGTAGATGAGGTCGAAGATCTCCCGGTCGCTGCGTGAGGGGTTCAGCTTCGCGACCTGATCGGCGATCGCGATCTCATCGGTGAGGCGGTAGGCGAGCTGCACGATCGCGTACACGGCGGACTGCCCGAGCCCGAGCGCCAGGACGATCGCGATCTCCCACCACAGCCGTGCGCGAGAGGGGGCGGGGGAGAGCTCGGGAAGGTCTCCGGAGGCCTGCGGTCGGGTCACGATCTCGATGCTACGACCTGTTTTCAGGAACACGCCCTGAGCTTGCGTTATCCTGGAACGTCGGCTTCCCGGCAAAATCCCACACTCTTTAGGACACCTGCATGGCGCACGCCCTCCGCTCTGACCTCCGCAACGTCGCAATCGTCGCCCACGTCGACCACGGCAAGACGACTCTCGTCGACGCCATGCTGCGTCAGACGGGCTCCTTCGGCGAACACGCCCACGTCGATGAGCGCGCGATGGACTCCAACGATCTGGAGCGTGAGAAGGGCATCACGATCCTCGCCAAGAACACGGCGATCACGTACAAGGGCAAGCACGCCGGCGGCAAGGAGATCACGATCAACGTGATCGACACCCCCGGTCACGCCGACTTCGGTGGTGAGGTCGAGCGCGGCCTGTCCATGGTCGACGGTGTCGTGCTGCTGGTCGACGCCAGTGAGGGTCCGCTGCCCCAGACCCGCTTCGTGCTGCGCAAGGCGCTCGAGTCGAAGCTGCCGGTCATCCTGCTCGTCAACAAGACCGACCGTCCCGACGCGCGCATCGCCGAGGTCGAGGAAGAGGCGCACGACCTGCTGCTGGGCCTCGCTTCCGACCTGGTCGACGACGTGCCCGACCTCGACGTCGACGCGCTGCTCGACGTGCCGGTCGTCTACGCCTCCGGTCGTGCCGGCGCCGCGTCGCAGAACCGTCCCGCCGACGGCTCGCTGCCCGACAACGACGACCTCGAGCCGCTGTTCGAGGCGATCCTCGAGCACGTGCCCGCGCCGTCCTACGACGACGAGCACCCGCTGCAGGCCTGGGTCACGAACCTCGACTCCAGCCCGTTCCTCGGCCGTCTCGCGCTGCTGCGCGTCTTCAACGGCACGCTCAAGAAGGGCCAGACCGTGGCCTGGGTCCGTGCCGACGGCACGCACCAGAACGCGCGCATCACCGAGCTCCTGAAGACACGCGCACTCGAGCGCTATCCGGCCGATTCCGCAGGCCCCGGCGACATCGTCGCCATCGCCGGTTTCGAGAACATCACCATCGGCGAGACCATCGCCGACCCCGAGGACGTGCGTCCGCTGCCGGCCATCACGGTCGACGACCCCGCCATCTCGATGACGATCGGCACCAACACCTCCCCGCTCATGGGCAAGGTCAAGGGCCACAAGCTCACCGCTCGCATGGTCAAGGACCGTCTCGACAAGGAGCTCATCGGCAACGTCTCGCTCAAGGTCGTCGACATCGGACGTCCGGATGCGTGGGAGGTGCAGGGCCGCGGAGAGCTCGCCCTCGCCATCCTCGTCGAGAACATGCGCCGCGAGGGCTTCGAGCTCACCGTCGGCAAGCCGCAGGTGGTCACGAAGAAGATCGACGGCAAGACCTACGAGCCGTTCGAGCACCTCACGATCGACACGCCGGAGGAGCACCTCGGCGCGATCACCCAGCTGCTGGCGGGCCGCAAGGGTCGCATGGAGAACATGACGAACCACGGCACCGGCTGGGTGCGCATGGAGTTCGTCGTCCCGTCGCGCGGCCTGATCGGCTTCCGCAGCGAGTTCCTCACCACCACGCGCGGCACCGGCATCGCGAACGCGATCTCGCACGGCTACGAGCCGTGGGCCGGCTCCATCACGACGCGTCAGAACGGCTCGATCGTCGCCGACCGCCAGGGTGTCGTCACCCCGTTCGCGATGATCGCCCTGCAGGAGCGCATGTCGTTCTTCGTGCAGCCCACGCAGGAGGTCTACGAGGGAATGGTCATCGGCGAGAACTCCCGCGCCGACGACATGGACGTGAACATCACGAAGGAGAAGAAGCTCACCAACATGCGTGCGGCGAGCTCCGACACCTTCGAGTCGATGACGCCTCCGCGCCAGCTGACGCTCGAGGAGAGCCTCGAGTTCGCACGTGACGACGAATGCGTCGAGGTCACGCCCGAGGTCGTCCGCATCCGCAAGGTGAACCTCGATGCGAACACCCGTGCTCGCGAGACCGCGCGTCTGAAGCGCCAGGACGCCAGCGCCTGAGTCTGCTCCGAGAAGAGGGGGG
>NZ_JBLVOH010000096.1:0-6177 GCF_053543675.1 Microbacterium umsixpiens | reverse complement strand
CCCCCCTCTTCTCATGTAAATCCCAGGTCAGGGATGGTTTTCACTCAGGTTGATGGTGCAGACTCGTTGGCTTGCGCCCGGGACGAGCTCCCGATGAGTCTCCTGCGAGGGCGTACGACAACCCGAAAGTCGAACCCGATGCTTCAGAAAACCCGTGCGCTTCGGCGCGCCTCTGACGCGGCGTCCGCCCGCGCCGCCGTCACCGCCCGCCGCCCGATGGCCATCCTCGGAGTGACCGCCGCCACCCTGGTCGGAATCACGCTCAGCGTGGGCCTGGCCTCCACCTCTGCCGCGGCCGCCATGAGCCCGGCCATCGCCGTCGCCGCGCCCGCACTGTCCGGTGCCGAGCCGCTGGCGCAGATCACCGCAGACGCTTCGTCTACGCGCGTGGAGGCCCGGAGTGCTGTCGCGGCCGCCGAGGCGGTGAGCGCCGACGTCGCAGCATCCGGCCTCGACGTGGGTGTCTCGACATCGGTCGACACGACCGAGCTCGAGAGCGGCATCGACAAGCTCTCCGACAGTGAGGTGACCCCGTTGCTCCTCGTGGGCATCGTCACCGACGACGTGGAGTCGGAGCTCGCGAAGGTCGTCTCGGACACGGAGGATCTGCGTGCCGCGCTCACCGCGGCACAGGAGAAGCGGGCTGCGGAGGAAGCCGCTGCAGCCGCGGCCAAGGCGGCGGCAGAGCATGCAGCTGCCGAGCGGGCGGCCGCCGCGGCGCTCGCGTCCGCCAACACCGTCGAGGGCGCGAAGGCCTCCGCGCAGCAGCAGATGTCGAGCCGGTACGGCTGGGGCGGGGATCAGTTCTCGTGCCTGGACTCCCTGTGGACCAAGGAGTCGGGCTGGAACTACCAGGCATACAACGCCGACGGCGGGGCTACCGGCATTCCGCAGGCGCTGCCCGGCAGCAAGATGGCATCGGCGGGAGCCGACTGGCAGACCAGCGCCGCTACGCAGATCGCCTGGGGCCTCGAGTACATCTCGGCGGCCTACGGAACCCCGTGCAGCGCCTGGTCACACTCGCAGGCGATGAACTGGTACTGAGGCCGTGACGCCCCGACCCGTCGCCTGTCGCCAGCGGTGGGTGAGCCTCAGCGGAGCTCGGAGATGAGCGCCGCGCTCGTACCGACGGCTGTCGCTTCGAAGATGTGCGGGGCGTCGCCGGCATATGTCAGGTAGTCGCCGGGGTTGAGGAGCACCGGCTCGTCGACCGGTCCGATCAGTGCTTGGCCGGAGACCAGGATGACGTGCTCGATGGTGCCCGGGTGGTGCGGGTCGGAGCGTCGGGCATCGCCCGGTTCGGCCTGGATCAGGTAGATGTCACGGCGCGCGCCGGGAGGGCTGGCCGACAGCAGCGTCGCGCTGTAGGCGGCCGCGGAGGAGGGGACGCCGGCGAGGTCGTCGGCGCGGATCAGGGTGGGCGTGTTGCTGTGCTGGTCGACGAGGACGGCGAACGGCACTCCGAGGGCCACTCCGAGGGCCCACAGTGTTTCGACGCTGGGATTGCCCGCTCCGCTCTCGAGCTGCGACACGGTCGCTTTGGACACACCCGCGCGGCGCGCGAGTTCCGAGACCGACAGGCCGACGGCCTCTCGTTCTCGGCGCAGAGTGCGGGCGATGCGCGTGCGAAGGTCTTCCATGCGTTCATCATGTCAAACGTTCGTTCGCTTGACTATCCATTCGCGACTGTTCAGAATTATGGTCATGTGTTCAGCGAAGCGAACAAGGATCCGCAGGGCGTGCGATGACCGCCGAGCGTGAGGTCTGGCGCGAGGCGCTCGGCGTCGTGCTCGCGACCAGCGCCTACGGCGTCTCCTTCGGCGCGTTGGCTGTCGCGTCCGGACTCGACGTCTGGCAGACGTGCGTCCTCAGCCTGCTGATGTTCACCGGAGGATCGCAGTTCGCGTTCATCGGCGTCTTCACCGCCGGAGGCCTCGCTGCTCTGCCCTCCGCGGTCGCGTCCGCCGCCCTCCTCGGCGTGCGCAACGTGGCCTACGGAATGCGCATGTCGCCGATCGTCGGCGGAGGGCCGGTGCGCAAGGCTGCCGCCGCGCACTTCACGATCGATGAGTCGACGGCCGTGGCGATCTCGCAGGGCGACCCGCGGCTGCGTCAGGTGGGCTTCTGGGTGACCGGCATCGGCATCTTCGTGGGCTGGAACATCACGACTCTCGTCGGTGCGCTCGTCGGTGACGTGCTCGGCGACCCCCGGACCTGGGGTCTCGACGCTGCTGCTGCTGCCGCATTCCTCGCGCTGCTCTGGCCGCGGCTCCGGCAGCGGCAGGCCATCGTGGTGGGCGTGGCGGCTGCGGTGGTCGCTGCGGCGTTCACCCCCTTCCTCATGCCGGGTCTCCCGGTGCTCGTCGCGGCGGTCGTCGCGATCGCCGTCGGCTGGTTCAACTGGCTGGGCCGCCGCGAGACGCCGCCGGAGGATCACGCCCGCGTCGGAACGGAGGGGGCGCCATGAGCCTGTGGAGTGCGATCCTCCTCGCCGCGCTCATCTGTGTCGCGCTCAAAGCCGGCGGATACCTGGTGCCGCCCAAGGTCCTCGAAGCGCCTCGCACCGCTCGCATCTCCGACCTGCTGACCGTGGCGCTCCTGGCCGCACTCGTCGCGGTGCAGACCCTCGGCGACGGCCAGGCCATCACGGTGGACGCGCGCGTGCCCGCCCTGCTGGTCGCGGGAGGGCTCCTGTGGCTTCGGCAGTCGTTCCTCGTCGTCGTGGCGGCGGCCGCGCTCGTCGCGGCGCTCCTGCGGCTCTTCGGTCTCGCCTCCTGAGCGACTGCTCGGCCACAGGCGGCGCCGGTAAGATCGACGGGTGCGCGTGAGCTGGGTGTCGAGAGTGTTGTCGTGGGTCGCTGCGGCCCTGGTGGGCGGCGTCTACGGCATCGCCGGCACGATCGCGCACAGCGTGATGTGGGGGCCGATCCCGGTGGGGCTCATCGTGGCCGCCATCGCCTGCGCGGCGATCCTCGTCGCCGTACGAGCGCTCACACACGACAGGGGAGCGGCGGTGGCAGCCGGACTCGGCATGATCGGCATGCTGGTGCTGATCTCCGGCGTGGGGCCCGGCGGATCCGTCGTCGTCCCGGACTCGCTCAGTGGGCAGATCTGGACCTACCTGGTCGCGGGAATCGTGCTGCTCGTGATCGCCTGGCCCTCCTTCTCACGGGTTCCCGTCCGCACGGTCGCACCTGCCGCGCAGGAACCCGAGCGCCACGAGTCGTAGACTGAAGGGGTGACGTATGTGATCGCCCTCCCGTGCGTCGATGTCAAGGATCGCGCCTGCATCGACGAGTGCCCCGTTGACTGCATCTACGAGGGGGAACGGTCGTTGTACATCCACCCCGACGAGTGCGTGGATTGCGGCGCCTGCGAACCGGTGTGCCCGGTCGAGGCCATCTACTACGAAGACGACCTGCCCGATGAGTGGCAGGACTACTACAAGGCGAACGTCGAGTTCTTCGACGAGATCGGCTCGCCCGGAGGCGCCGCCAAGGTCGGCGTCTACACGTTCGACCACCCGATCATCGCCGCGCTCCCGCCCCAGGGCGAGTAGGCGTCTTCTGTGAGCGTCCGCGACCTCGCCGACTACCCGTGGGATGCCGTCGTCCCGTTCCGTGAGCGTGCCGCGCAGCATCCGGAGGGTCTGGTGGATCTCTCCGTGGGCTCGCCGGTGGATCCGACGCCGGAGCTCATCCGCCGTGCGCTGGCCGAGGCGACCGACGCACACGCCTATCCGCAGACGGTCGGCACGCCGACGCTGCGCGAAGCCATCGTCGAGTGGTACGCGCGGCGCCGGGGAGTATCCGACCTCCGCGTCGACAACGTGTTGCCGACGATCGGCTCCAAGGAGCTCGTCGCGCTGCTGCCCACGCTCCTCGGACTCGGTGCGGGCGACGTCGTCGTGCATCCGCGAGTGGCGTACCCGACATACGAGGTCGGCGCCCGGGTGGTCGGTGCGACGCCGCTCCCGGCCGACGATCCCGCCGAGTGGCCGGAGGGCACCAAGCTCATCTGGATCAACACTCCGGGCAACCCGGACGGCCGGACCTGGACGGTCGATGAGCTCGCCGCGGCCGTGCGCCGTGCGCGCGAGCTGGGTGCCGTCCTCGCGAGCGACGAGTGCTACGCCGAGCTGGGCTGGGACGGAAACTGGGCGACCGAGCCGATCCCCTCGATCCTCGACCCTCGGGTGACCGGCGGCAGTAGGGCGAACCTGCTCAGCGTGTACTCGCTGAGCAAGCAGTCGAACCTCGCCGGCTACCGCGCCGCGTTCGTCGCCGGCTGCGCGCGCGTGGTCGGAGAACTGCTCACCGCTCGCAAGCACCTCGGGCTCATGCCGCCCGCCCCCGTGCAACACGCCATGGCGGTCGCGCTCGGTGACGACGAGCACGTCGCGGCCCAGAAGAACCTGTACCGCACCAGGCGAGAAGCACTGCGCCCCGCGCTGGAGGCCGCAGGCTTCCGCATCGACGGTTCGGAAGCAGGACTGTACCTCTGGGCGACGGAAGGGCGCGATGCCTGGGAGTCGATGGGTCGCCTCGCCGACCTCGGCATCCTCGCCGGTCCCGGTCCGTTCTACGGTGCGGACTCCTCGCAGCATGTGCGCCTCGCGCTGACCGCTCCCACCGAGCGGGTGCGAGAAGCCGCGCGCCGCCTCACCGCCTCCGCTCTGTAGGTTTTCTCCGTGAAGTTCGCATCTGTTTGGCGGATGTCACAGTAGGCCTGTGTGCCTACTAGGCTGTAAAAGCGATTCGGTCGTGTCTCGACCTGGTGCCACAGCGCCGTGAGATCGCCAGTTCCGACTTGATCAAGATCTTGTCCGATATACCGCGACCAGCGGGGTCGGACGCCAGGAGGAGGACCGCGTGAGCGCAGCGGCAGAGCAGACGGCGAAGCTGACGATCGGCGATACGACCGCCGAATTCCCGGTACTGCGCGGCACGGCAGGCCACGACAGCATCGACTTCTCGACGCTGACCCGGCAGACCGGCTACACGGGCCTCGACTACGGCTTCGTCAACACGGCGTCCACGAAGTCCGACATCACCTTCATCGACGGAGACAAGGGCGTCCTGCGCTACCGCGGGTACCCGATCGAGCAGCTGGCAGGGTCCACGAGCTACCTCGAGGTCGCCTGGCTCCTGATCTACGGCGAACTGCCCTCGGCTTCGGAGCTCGCAGAGTTCGACGAGAAGATCCGCCGTCACACGCTGCTGCACGAAGACCTCAAGCGCTTCTTCTCGGCGCTGCCGCACACGGCGCACCCCATGTCGGTGCTCTCGTCGGCGGTCGCCGCCCTCTCGACGTACTACGAGGGGCAGACCGACCCGCACAACCCCGAGCACGTCGAGCTCAACATGGTGCGCATGCTCGCCAAGCTGCCCGTGATCGCGGCGTACGCGCACAAGAAGAGCGTCGGCCAGGCATTCCTCTACCCCGACAACTCGCTGAGTTTCGTGGATAACTTCCTCAAGCTCAACTTCGGCGTGCACAGCGAGGAGTACGAGGTCAACCCGGTCATGTCGAAGGCTCTCGAGCTGCTCCTGATCCTCCACGAGGACCACGAGCAGAACGCCTCCACCTCGACGGTCCGCCTCGTGGGCTCCACCGGTGCGAACCAGTTCGCCTCGGTCTCCGCCGGCATCCAGGCGCTCTCCGGTCCGCTGCACGGCGGTGCCAATGAGGCCGTCCTGACCATGCTGGGTCAGATCCGCGACTCCGGCCAGAGCGTCTCGCGCTTCGTGGAGCGTGTGAAGAACAAGGAAGAGGGCGTGAAGCTGATGGGCTTCGGGCACCGCGTCTACAAGAACTACGACCCGCGGGCCAAGCTGGTCAAGGACGCCGCCGACGAGGTGCTCTCGTCGCTGGGCGTCACCGACCCGCTGCTCGACCTCGCGAAGGAGCTCGAGGAACTCGCCCTCGCCGACGACTACTTCCGTGAGCGTCGCCTGTACCCGAACGTCGACTTCTACACCGGTGTCATCTACAAGGCGATGGGCTTCCCGACCCGGATGTTCACGGTGCTGTTCGCCATCGGCCGTCTGCCCGGCTGGCTGGCCCAGTGGCGCGAGCTGCAGCTCGACCCGCAGACCAAGATCGGCCGTCCGCAGCAGCTGTACACGGGGTCTCCTGAGCGGTCGTTCCCGACTCGCTGAGCGCACAACGAGAAAG
>NZ_JBLVOH010000095.1:6264-6886 GCF_053543675.1 Microbacterium umsixpiens | reverse complement strand
GTCCCGCCTGGGGCACCACCTGGTTCAAGCTCACCGGGCGCGTGCCCGCCGAATGGGCCGGACGCCGCGTCGAGGCGCTCATCGACCTCGGATTCGACGTGAACATGACGGGCTTCCAGTGCGAGGCGCTCGCGTACCGTCGCAGCGCCGCAGGGTCCGACCCGATCCCGGTGAAGAGCATCAACCCGCGCAACCAGTGGGTGCCCATCACCGAGACCGCCGCGGGTGACGAACCCGTGGAGCTGTACCTCGAGGCGGCATCCAACCCGGTGCTGCTGGACTATCACCCCTTCCTGCCGACGCAGGAGGGTGACATCCTCACCTCCTCGAAGGAGCCGCTGTACCGCGCGCGTCGGATGGACCTCGCGGTGTTCGAGCCGGAGGTCTTCGACCTGTCGCTCGACCTCGAGGTGCTCTTCGAGCTGCAGGCCGAGCTGCCGGCGACCTCGCCGCGGCGGATGCGCATCCTGCAGGCCATGGACGACGCGCTCGACGTGCTCGACCTGCAGCACATCGTCGCGACGGCCTCCGACGCCCGCGCCCGCCTCGCCGACGTGCTCGCCGCGCCCGCCGAGGCCAGTGCGCACCGCATCTCGGCCGTCGGCCACGCGCACATCGATTC
>NZ_JBLVOH010000095.1:0-6244 GCF_053543675.1 Microbacterium umsixpiens | reverse complement strand
CGAGACGATCCGCAAGGTCGCACGCACCACCTCCTCGATGACGACGCTCATCGAGGAGCAGCCCGAGTTCCAGTACGGCATGTCCAGTGCGCAGCAGTACGCCTGGATCAAGGAGCACCGCCCCGAGGTGTGGGAGCGGGTCAAGGCCGCGGTCGCCGCCGGACGCTTCCTGCCGCTGGGCGGCATGTGGGTCGAGTCCGACACCGTGATGCCGACGGGCGAGTCGCTGGTGCGGCAGTTCTCGCACGGGCAGCGGTTCTTCGAGCGCGAGTTCGGCATCCGGTCGAAGGGCGTCTGGTTGCCGGACAGCTTCGGGTACTCGCCCGCCCTGCCGCAGCTGATGCGCCGTGCCGGGTTCGAGTGGTTCTTCACGCAGAAGATCTCGTGGAACCAGCAGAACGTCTTCCCGCATCACTCGTTCCTCTGGGAGGGCATCGACGGCTCGCAGGTGTTCACGCACTTCCCGTCGATGGACACCTACAACTCGCAGCTGAGCGGCATGGAGGTCGCGAAGGCCTCGCGCCAGTTCAAGGAGAACCGACTCAGCTCGCGGTCGATCGCCCCGGTCGGCTGGGGCGACGGCGGCGGCGGCACGACCCGCGAGATGACGGGCAAGGCCGAGCGCCTGCGCGACCTCGAGGGCAGTGCACAGGTCGTGTGGGAGCACCCGGACGTCTTCTTCGACGCCGCCAAGGCCGAGCTGCCGCATCCAGCGGTCTGGGTCGGTGAGCTGTATCTCGAGCTGCACCGCGGAACGCTCACCAGCCAGCACGCCACGAAGGCGCTGCACCGCTGGGCCGAGCACGCGCTGATCGAGGCCGAGCTGTGGGCCGCGACGGATGCGGTGCGCACCGGCGCCGCGTATCCGCAGGCCGAGTTCGACCGGCTGTGGCAGGCCGTGCTGCTGCACGAGTTCCACGACATCCTGCCCGGCACCTCGATCGCGTGGGTGCATCGGGAGGCGGTCTCCGTGCTGAGCGACGTGCTGTCGGATGCCGAGGACATCTCCCTCGCCGCTCGCCGTTCGCTCGCCGGCGAGGGCGACCGCGAGCTGCAGTTCGAGCCGACATCGGTCGGGCGCGGACGTGCGCTCGGGGCGGCGTTCGTCGCCGAGCCGACCGCGGCGCCGGTCTCACTCACCGAGGAGAACGGCGGGTGGCGACTCGAGAACGAGCTCGTCTCCGTGCTGGTGTCGGCCGAGGGCCTGATCGTGTCCGCCATCGACAAGGCCAGCGGTCGCGAGGCGGTGGCCGAGGGCAAGGCCGCGAACCTCTTCCAGCTGCACCAGGACTTCCCGAACATGTGGGACGCGTGGGACATCGACCGGTACTACCGCAACAGCGTCGACGACCTCACCGCGGTCACGTCGATCGAAGCGTCGATGGTCGGCAGGGCCGCGCGGATCGTGGTCGTGCGTCCGTTCTCGGAGTCCACGATCGAGCAGACGATCATCCTCCACCCCGAGTCGCGCACCGTGCTGCTGCGCAACGAGATCGACTGGCACGAGACCGAGAAGCTGCTCAAGCTCGCGTTCCCGCTCGACATCCAGGCCGCGCACACCGACGCCGAGACCCAGTTCGGCTACCAGTCACGCGTCACGCACACGAACACCAGCTGGGAAGCGGCGAAGTTCGAGACCTCGATGCACCGCTTCGTGCTCGTGCGCGAGCAGGACTTCGGCGTCGCCCTCGTCAACGACTCGATCTACGGGTACGACACCTCGCGGGAGGTGTCCGACGACGCGGTGACGACGACGGTGCGGCTGTCGCTGCTGCGGGCCCCGCGCTTCCCCGACCCCGACACCGACCACGGCCACCACGAGATCGAGGTCGGTTTCGTGATCGGAGCGGATGCCGCGGTCGCGACAGCCGAGGGCATCAGGATCAACGCGCTTCCGAGCGTCGTGCGTGGTGCGCGTGAGGTCGAACCGCTCGTGTCGGTGCAGGGAGACGGCATCGTGGTGTCGGCGGTCAAGCTCGCCGACGACGGTTCCGGCGACGTGATCGTGCGGGTGTACGAGGCGCTCGGGCGCCGTGCGGTCGGCGAGCTGGCGGTCGGCTTCGAGCACCGAGAGGTGCGCGAGGTGAGCCTGATCGAGGACGACATCGATGACGCGCGGGTCGGCGGCGAGCTGCAGCTGCGACCGTTCGAGGTGCGCACGCTGCGCATCGTGCGCTGAGACTGGGTGCCCGTCGAGGTCGTCGGGCCCGTTGTGGTCGCCGGGCGGGTGCGCGACGATGGCGGGATGGCGAGCATCGACGACGTGCGGGCGATCGCCCTTGCGCTCCCCGGAGTTGAAGAGGTGGTGAGCGGCCACACCGGCGAGGCCGCGTGGCGCGTCAAGAGCGGGCAGTTCGCCTGGCTCCGCGGCCCGAGCGCGACCGACCTGCGGCAGCTCTCCGACCACGGGCGCGAGTGGCCCGCGGGAGAGGTGCTCGCCGTGCGCGTCGCCGACCTCGAGGAGAAGGAGGCCCTGCTCGCCGCGGAGCCCGACGTGCTCTTCACGATCCCGCACTTCGACGGCTACCCCGGGCTGCTCGTTCGCCTCGACGCCGTCGACCGCGATCGCCTGGACGAGATCGTCACCGATGCCTGGCTGGTGCGGGCACCCGCCGGGGTGGCGAAGGAGTGGCTCGCGGAGCGCGGGCTCGGCTGAGCGGCGTGCCGCCTCGAGGGCTGCTCAGGCGGGATCGAGTCGCAGCACGTCGGGGGACTCTCCGCCGGCGAGGTCGTCGGCGATACGGATGCTGCGCGCCAACTCATCGAGCGCGCCGACCAGCGTGCCGAACCGCTCCTTGTCGCTGCACACCGCGGTCAGCGTCACCAGATGCGTACCCGTGTCCCAGGTGTAGGTCGCGAAGGGCGGCGACGCCGGCGAGGGCGGCATCGGCACGAGCAGCTTCTCGCCCACACCGAGCCGGGTGGGGAAGGACTCCGTGTCGTCGTAGTCCATCGGCATCGAGGCTCGGGCGATCCGCACGTCGGGGGTCAGGACCTGCGCGGTCGCCATCGCCACGACCAGGTCGGGTTCGGCCTTCCAGGTCCACACGAGCACGCGGCCGTCCGCCCGCTTCATCAGCATCGGCGCCGCCTGACTCATCGCCCACGCGCCGAACCGCGATCCGGGGCGCTCGGGCGCGCCGACGGCCGCATTGACCTGGCCCAGCAGCATCCGGATCGCCGCCTTGCGGTGCCGGCGGCCCCTCCATCCGAGCGAGTCCGTCACGGGAATCCACAGCTGGGGATCGGCGTCGGCAGTCAGTCGCATGGCTCCACGCTAACGGCTGAGGCTGAGGGATGCCCGGTACGCCTCGGCCGTCCGCGCAGGGCGCTCGGGTAGAGTGGCCAGCGCCCGACCAGGGCTTTCCCTTGGCCGCCACATCGTAAGGCTGCATGTCTGTGACTCCCTCCGACGATCCGATCGATCCGTCGAGCGGCCCCGCCGCCGAACCCGCGCCCCGCCCGTTGAAGATCGTGATCGGCTGCGACACTTTCGCGCCCGACATCAACGGCGCCGCCCGCTTCGCCGAGCGCCTCGCTGCGGGCCTCGTGCAGCGCGGCCACGACGTGCACGTCGTCGCCCCCAACCAGGCCTACCGACGCGCGCAGCCGCGCACCGAGGTCATCGAGGGTGAGCCGATGACCCTGCACCGGCTGCCGTCGGTGCGCTGGGCTCCCCACGACTGGCTCCGGTTCGTGTGGCCCTGGCGCTCGAAGCACTACGCCCGCCAGGTCATCGACCGGGTGCAGCCGGACATCGTGCACATCCAGTCGCACATCGTGATCGGCCGCGGCCTCGCCTACGTCGCCCATGAGCGCGGCATCCCGGTCGTCGCCACCAACCACGTCATGGCCGAGAACATCCTCGATCACACGACCATGCCGAAGTTCATCGATGACCTGGTCCTGAAGTTCGCCTGGGCCGATGCCAAGCGCACGTTCGACCTGACTCGTGCGATCACGACCCCGACGCGTCGCGCCGCCGACTTCCTCGAGAAGACCGTCGAGGTCCAAGGCGTGATCCCGGTGAGCTGCGGCATCGACCGCACGCAGTACACGCCGGTGATCGCCCCGCGTGACGAGAACCGCATCGTCTTCGTCGGCCGCCTCACCGCCGAGAAGCAGGTCGAGGTCATCCTGAAGGCCATGACGAAACTCGACCCGGCGCTCGAGACCACGTTCGACATCGTCGGCGGTGGCGACCAGCGCAAGCAGCTGGAGCACCTGGCCGCGCAGCTCGGGCTCGCCGACCGCGTCACCTTCCACGGCCGCACCAGCGACGAGGAACTTCGGGCGCTGCTGTCGCGCGCGAGCCTGTTCGTGATCGCGTCGATCGCCGAGCTGCAGTCCATCGCGACCATGGAGGCCATGGCGTCGGCGCTGCCGATCGTCGCGGCGGATGCCGTCGCCCTCCCGCACCTCGTGCACGACGGCGAGAACGGCTACCTGTTCGAGCCGGGAAACGTCGAGGAGCTCGCCGCGCGCCTGACCGATGTGCTCACCGCGGAGCCGGCCGAGTACGAGCGGATGCAGCGAGCTTCGCTCGACGGTGTCGCGATCCACGACATCAACCGCACCCTCGACACCTTCGAGGCGCTGTACCGCGACGAGCCGCTGCCCGAGTAGCCCGCCATGCACGGTATCCCCCTCGGATCACGGCGCCGCGACGCCTCGGCGACGGAGTAGCGCGCCATGCACATCGTCTTCTTCGGCGATCAGCACCTCGACTCCCTCGGCGGAGCGCAGGTGTCGATGCGGCTCCAGCGGGAGTTCCTCGAACGCGCCGGACACACCGTCACGGTCGTCGCGCCGAAGATGCACGGCTCGCGCTCGTCGACGGGCACCCACGGCGGGGCGTACGTCGACCTGCCCTCGATGCCGATCACGCTCGACCGCGAGTACTCGATGACGTGGCCGGGGCGGGCGACCGACCGCTTCCTCGACAAGGCCATGACCCGCCGCCCGCCGGTGGACCTGGTGCACGTGCAAGCCGATTTCTGGGGCGCGTTCATCGGGCATCGCTACGCCCAGCGCCATGGCATCGCGGTCGTGCACACGATGCACAACCGCGTCGACGTCGGGATCGCGGCCGTCACTCCGCTGCATCGCCCCGTGCTCGCCGTGTTGAACGCCTGGCGCGGCGGCGCGATGCGCGGGATCGGCGAACCCGTGCGGGGTGCCGACGGCTGGGCGTTCCTGCGCGGCCTCGCCGCCGGAGCATCCGCCGTGACCGCGCCGTCGACGCATTTCGCGCGACGCCTCGAGCAGCACGACGTGTTCCCGCGGGTCGACGTGATCTGGAACGGCATCGACGATGACCTGCGCGCACAGACGCTCGCTGCGCGACCGGCGGCCCGGGAGCCCGGACGGCCCCGCTTCGTCTGGCTCGGACGGATGAGTCCGGAGAAGCGCCTGCTGCCGTTCCTCGACGCGTTCGTCGCCGCGGGCATCGACGCGGAACTCGAGATCATCGGCGGCGGAGGGCAGCGCGCCGCGGCCGAGAAGATCGTGCGCGGCCACGACGGCGTGCGCTTCGCCGGACGACTGACCTACCCGCAGACCCTGGAGAGGATCGCCGCCGCCGACGCGCTCGTGCAGACCTCGATCGGCTTCGAGACCCAGGGGATGACCCCGTTCGAGGCGGCCACGCTCGGCACGCCCTCCGTGATCTGCGACCCCGACATCGCGGCGGAGCTCGGCGGGGGGCTGTGGGCGGTTCCGGATGCCGGCGCCACCGCATCGGGCCGGGAGCTCGAGGCCCGACGACTCGCTGCGCTCACGGAGACCCTGCGGTTGGCTGCATCCGACATCGCCGCAGGCACCGCACCGACGCCGGTTCCCGAGGTCGCCGAGGCGTTCCGCCAGTCGTCGCGCACGGCCGCCATGGTCGAGGTCTACGAGCGGGTGCTCGCCCGGCGCTGACGCAGGCTGAGGGTCACACGAAGCGCAGGAAGGCGATGCCGACCCAGCTGAAGATCATCCCGAGGGCACCGGCGCCCGCGATGCCGATCGCGACGCCGGCGAGAAGGCGCGGGCCCGGGCGACGCGCGGCGATGATGCCCAGCACGAGCGCCACGAGGTAGGCGAAGAAGGAGATCACGCCGATCGCCTCATCGATCACGTAGGCGGATCCGTACCCGAAGTTCGACGTGTAGATCAGGAGTCGCACGATCGAGGAGATGAGGTTGACCGCGAGCGTGATGACGGCGATCACGACGGCGGTCCGCCCGAGCGCGCTGCCGGC
>NZ_JBLVOH010000094.1:16106-20451 GCF_053543675.1 Microbacterium umsixpiens | reverse complement strand
ACTCGACGTCATGGGGCGGCTCGAAGAGGCGGAGGCCGCAGTCGCCGCACAGCAGGCTCTCCTGGAGACGACCACCGCCGAGGGGTCGGCGCTCACCGCCCAGGCCAAGGCAGATGTCGCCGCGGCGACGGATCTGGGTGCGCAGCTCGCCCGCGATCGAGCGGCCGTGGCCGAAGGCGTCTCACCGGAACTCCTGGCCGAGTACTCCCGTCGCGCGACGAACAGCGCCGGCGCGGCTCTTCTCACCCGCGGCACCTGCGAAGGTTGCCGCATCCTGCTTCCCAGCACCGATCTGAACGACATCCGCCGCGCGGCGGACGACCTCGTGGTCTCCTGCCCCGAGTGCGGCTGCATCCTCGTGCGCACCGAGGAATCCGGGCTCGCATGAGCGGTGCCCGCGCCCGCCGCCGATGACAGCGCCGGCGTCGGGGATCGAACGCCGCATCGCGCTCATCTCCGTCGGCGCGCAGGAGTACGTCGCGATCGAGCTCGACGCCGACGACGAAGAGCAGAACCGCACGTCTCTGCGCACCGACGAGCTGTCCGCATGGGTCCACGCCGCGGAGACCTCCGACGCTCCGCGCTGGATCATGCGCACCGCCGCGGAGACCTACGCCCTCCTCCTCGGCGACGGAGTGCGGATCTCTCGCAGCCATGATCTGGTGCTGTGCCATGCGATCCTGCGCGACACCTCTGCGGTGCCGACCCCGCTTCCCGCGTCGCACGAGTGGGAGCGGCGTGAGCCGACCGTTGCGGCGCCGTCGCTGTTCGACGTGTTCGACGACACGAGCGGAGAGGACCCGATCGTCACGACCCTCGGTCAGTACCGGGCGCAGCGGGAGACGATCGCTGCGGCGCCGGATGGTCGCCTCACGCTGCTGTGCGCGGCGGAGTCGGCGGGCGGACTCATCGCCGAGGAGATGCGGGCCGCGGGGTTGCCCTGGGACGAGGGCGTGCACGATGCGATCCTGACCGACACGCTGGGCACGCGTCCGGTCGCCGGTGGAACGCCGAGTCGTATGGTCGAGCTCGGCGATCGAGTGCGGGAACTCCTCGGCGACGCCTCACTGCACCTCGACAGTCAGCAGAAGCTGCTCCGGGCGCTGCATCGTGTCGGGGTTCAGGTGGAGTCCACCAGCCGCTGGGAGCTCGCCGAGCACGACCACCCGGTCGTCGAACCGCTGCTCGCGTACAAGAAGCTTTCCCGGCTGCTCAGCGCCAACGGCTGGGCCTGGCTCGCCGAATGGGTGCACGAAGGGCGGTTCCGTCCCGTGTACATCCCCGGTGGCGTGGTCACCGGGCGCTGGGCCTCTGCCGGCGGAGGCGCGCTTCAGCTTCCGCGCAGTCTGCGCCCTGCGGTGCGTGCCGACCCTGGATGGACTCTCGTCGTGGCGGACGTCGCGCAGCTGGAGCCGCGGATGCTCGCTGCGATGGCCTCCGACGAGGCGATGGCGCGGGCGGCGCGGGGGAGCGATCTGTACGCCGGCGTCGTCGCATCCGGAGCGGTGGCCACCCGGGAGGAGGCGAAGTACGCGGTGCTCGGTGCGATGTACGGCGCCACGACCGGTGACAGTGGGCGGCTCGTTCCACGGCTGAGGAAGGTGTACCCGCGCGCCATGGCGCTCGTCGACGCGGCGGCGCGCACGGGCGAGGACGGCGGCATCGTGTCCACCTGGCTCGGCCGATCATCGCCCCGACCCTCGGTGGAGTGGATGCGTCTGCAGGCCGATGCCACCGGCGCTGATGCCGATCCGGCAGTCGTAGCGCTCGCTCGGCGCCGGGCGCGTGACTGGGGGCGATTCACCCGGAACTTCGTCGTGCAGGGGACTGCCGCCGAGTGGTCGCTGATCTGGCTCGCCGAGATCCGTCACCGCCTGCAGCAGATCCCCGAGGGCTTCACCACGGCCACGGCATCCGGTCCCTTCGCGCAGGCACCGCACCTGGCCTTCTTCCTGCACGACGAGGTCATCCTGCACGTTCCGCAGGAGCACGCAGAAGCGGCGGCCGAGGCCGTGCGTGAAGCGGCCGCGGTCGCGACGACCCGCCTCTTCGGCTCATTCCCGATCGACGTGCCCCTGGACCTCCGGATCGCAGAGTCCGCCGAGAAGTAGGAATGGCCTCCCGAGAAGTAGACTGGGAGTGCGAATGGGTCGACTGGACGGCCGCGTGGCGGGTGACCGCACCGAGGAACGTCCGGGCTCCTCAGGGCAGGACGGTGGGTAACGCCCACCCGGAGCAATCCGCGAGAAAGTGCCACAGAGAGTAGACCGCCCCGCAAGGGGTAAGGGTGAAAGGGTGGTGTAAGAGACCACCGGGGGCCATGGTGACATGGCCCGCCAGGTAAACCTCGTCCGGAGCAAGGTCAGACAGAGGATGATGACGCGGCTCGCCGAGTCCTCGGGTAGACCGCTAGAGTGCCACGGCAACGTGTCGCCGAGAGAGATGGCCGTCGAAGGGGCGAAGAACCCCGGAACAGAACCCGGCGTACAGGTCGGCCCATTCGCATAGATCGACCTGATCCGCTGGTCACCTTCGAGGCACCTCGGAACCGCGTCTTGTTCCCGTCTTGACCTTGACACGCTGACAAGGTGTGAAGTGGGATGTGGAGGTGGTCCTCATGACCCAAGACAACATGACATCCCCCGTGAGCCGGCTGCGCAGCGCGTTGAGCGCGTCGGACGCATCAGTCAGGCTGCAGACGGCGCTCACTGCAGGGATCCACACGGACGACGCGTACCTGCCGGTGCTCATCGAGCGGTGCTCGGTCGAGCCCGACTTCTACGTGCGGGACATGCTCACATGGGCGATCACCCGCCAGGATCGGACGAAGGCCGTCGATCTCCTGCTGCCCGAGCTCGACTCGACGACTGCTCAGGCCCGGAGCCAGGCCCTGCACAGCCTCTCGAAGCTCGGCGACCGGCGTGCCTGGTCAGCGATCACCGTGGACTTGCTGCGTGACGACGACGTCGAAGTCGCGAAGGCGGCGTGGCGCACCGCGGCAGGCCTCGCGCCGGAGAGTGAGCACCCCGCACTCGCCCGCGAGCTGGCTCGCAACCTCGGCCGCGGAGATCGTGAGCTCCAGCGAAGCCTGAGCCGGGCGATCGCGATGCTCGGCCCCGCCGCCGAGTCCGTCGTCGACGCGGCGACGGATGCGCCGGACCCCGGGGTTCGTGAGCACGCGCTGGCCACAGCACATGTCATGGCATACCCGGACGATGGTTTCGAGGCGGCCATCGAGGAAGCCCGGCGAGTGGTCGCGCTTCGGGACGCACCGACGGTCGGAGACGACTGACATGCTCATCGGGGAGGTCGCCCGGCGAAGCGGGGTGAGTGCACGCATGCTGCGCCACTACGACCGCATCGGTCTCGTCTCGCCGACGGCGCGCACCAGCGGCCACTATCGCCAGTACGCGGAAGTGGATGTCGAGCGGCTGCTTCACGTGGAGAGTCTGCGATCGCTCGGCCTCAGCTTGGCGGAGGTCGCCGACGCACTCGACTCAGAGGCGTTCGCATCGGCGGATCTCGTCGAGCGCCTCGTCGAGCGCGCGCGGGCCCAACAGAGCGCTGCGACCGAACTCGTCTCGCGTCTGGATCGCATTCGCGCGAGCGATCCTCGCGACGTGGCCGATGCGCTTCGTATCATCGCACTCATTCGTGGATTCGATTCCGTGAGCGCGTCCGGCCGACAGAGGTTGGCTCTGACACTCGAGAAGGGCGACGAGCGCGACACGGCCGTCCTCATCGAGGCTCTGCTCCGCGAGGATGAACCGAACGTGGCCGGCGCGGTCCTCTGGTCCCTCGCGTTGATCGGAGACCCCGCGGTTCCCGTTCTCGCGAGGGAGCTCACCTCAGCGCACGCGCAGCGACGACACCGTGCGCTGGAGGCGCTCCTCAAGATCGGCACGCCTCGAGCGCTGGCGTCCGTGGCCCGGCAGACGACGCACGCGGACCCGCGAGTTCGTGCTCGCGCGAACATCGTCGGGAGTATGTCGGGCGACATCGCCGTGGTCGCCGCACTGGTCGCGCAGGTGGCCGCGGGGGAGCTCGACATGGAGGCGAGCGACGCTCTGGAGGCGCTCGCCTCTCGTGAAGGGTTCACGGGCGAGCTCGTCCGTGCTTCGACGGCGGTGATGGCGATGACCGACGCCGATGGTCGTCGGCGCCTGGTCGGGATGCTCGCGTGCATCCCCGGGCCCGACGTCGAATCGGTGCTGCAGACGCTGGCCGCCGACCCGGAGTCCTCCGTCGCGATCGCTGCCCGCGCCCACCTCGGGGTTCGCACGGAGCGCCGCTGACCGGTCGAGACGGGTTCGTCCACGCCGCCCGACTCATGACGAAGGCCCCC
>NZ_JBLVOH010000094.1:12291-16086 GCF_053543675.1 Microbacterium umsixpiens | reverse complement strand
GAGGTTCAGGAGCGGGTGAGGATCAGTCGCCGGCGAGCGACGCCGCGCCGATGATCCCGGAGTTGTTGCGATGGATGGCCGGCACGATCGGGGTCTTGAGGTCGAGGAGCGGGAGGAAGTCTCCGGCGTTCTTCGACACGCCGCCGCCGACAACGAACAGGTCGGGGCTGAACAGGAACTCGATGTGCGAGTAGAAAGCCTGCAGGCGCTCCGCCCATGCGGCCCAGCTGAGGCCCTCGCGCTCGCGTGCCGATGTCGCGGCATACGTCTCGACCGACTCGTACTCACCGAAGTTGAGGTGGCCCAGCTCGGTGTTAGGCAGCAGCACGCCGTCATAGAGGAAGGCGGACCCGATGCCGGTGCCCAGGGTCGTGAGCAAGGTGAAGCCGCGCACGTCCCTGGCCGCGCCGTGGCGGGCCTCGGCGACGCCGGCGGCATCCGCGTCGTTCACGAACACGATGTTGCGGCCGAGTCCGTCGCGGAAGAAGCGCTCCGCATCGAAATCGATCCATTCCTTCGACACGTTCGCCGCGGAGAGCGTCTTGCCGCGCTTGACGATGGCCGGGAAGGCGACACCGAGCGGGAGGGTCGAGTCGTGCACGTCGAGGGTCTTCAGAACGGTCTGCACGGCGTTCAGGACATCCTGAGGCGATGCGCCTTCAGGGGTGGGGACCCGCACCCGGTCGGATGCCATGATTCCGTGCTCGAGGTCGACGATTCCTGCTTTGATTCCCGTGCCGCCGATGTCGACGCCGATCGCTTTTGCCATGGGCGATAGCTTAGCGACCACGGTGCACGCCAGTAGGATCGATGACATCACGTGAAGAAGGGACAGGCATGTCTGACGGTGACCACAAGTACTGGTACAACTCCGAGACCGGCGAGGTCGAGTTCGGCATGATCTCGCCCTCCATCGACCGGATCGGGCCCTTCGACACGGAGGCCGAAGCCCGCCGCGCGCCCGAGGTGCTCAAGGAGCGTTCGCGCGCCTGGGCCGAAGAGGAAGCCGTGGAGCAGGGCTGGGACGCCAAGGGCTCGCAGAACGCGGGCGACGCAAAGGGCCAGGGCGCAGAGTAACCATGGACAAGCAGAGGGATTTCGTCCTCCGGACGATCGAGGAGCGCGGCGTCAAGTTCGTGCGGCTGTGGTTCACCGACGTCATCGGCACGCTCAAGTCCGTGGCGATCGCTCCGGCCGAGGTCGAGGGGGCGTTCGCGGAAGGCATCGGTTTCGACGGTTCGGCGATCGAGGGGCTGACGCGCACCTACGAGTCGGACCTGCTCGCGCAGCCGGATCCGACGACGTTCCAGACGCTGCCGTGGCGCGGCGAGATCGATCCGACGGCGCGCATGTTCTGCGACCTGACGACGCCCGACGGACAGCCGGCCGTCGCCGACCCGCGGCACGTGCTCAAGCGCACCCTCGCGAAGGCTGCGGATGCCGGCTTCACGTTCTACACGCACCCCGAGATCGAGTTCTACCTGCTCAAGTCGTCGTCGTTCGGACCTGACGGTCCCGTGCCCGTCGATTCGGCCGGCTACTTCGACAACGTTCCCGGTGGCACCGCTCACGACTTCCGTCGCCGTTCGGTGCGGATGCTCGAAGACCTCGGCATCTCCGTCGAGTTCAGCCACCACGAGGGTGGACCCGGACAGAACGAGATCGACCTCCGCTACGCGGATGCCCTCACCACGGCCGACAACATCATGACCTTCCGCACGGTGATCAAGGAGGTGGCGATCGAGCAGGGCGTCTACGCGACGTTCATGCCGAAGCCGCTCAGCGATCAGCCCGGCAGCGGCATGCACACCCACATGTCGCTCTTCGAGGGTGACCAGAACGCCTTCTACGAGGAGGGCGCGAAGTACCAGCTCTCCAAGACCGGCCGACACTTCATCGCGGGTCTCCTCCGACACGCGAACGAGATCTCCGCCGTGACGAACCAGTTCGTGAACTCCTACAAGCGGCTCTGGGGAGGCGACGAGGCGCCGAGCTTCGTCACCTGGGGGCATGCGAACCGCTCGGCCCTCATCCGCGTGCCGATGTACAAGCCGAACAAGAGCCAGTCGTCGCGCGTCGAGTACCGCGGCATCGACTCCGCCTCGAACCCGTACCTCGCCTACGCGCTGCTGCTCGCGGCAGGACTCAAGGGCATCGAGGAGGGCTACGAGCTGCCGCCCGAGGCCGAGAACAACGTGTGGTCCCTGAGCGACGCCGAGCGGCGTGCACTGGGATACGAGGCGCTTCCCGCGAGCCTCGACCACGCTCTGGAGTACATGGAGGCATCCGAACTCGTCGCCGAGACGCTGGGGGAGCAGGTCTTCAACTACGTGCTGCTCAACAAGCGCAAGGAATGGGAGGCCTATCGTGGCCAGGTCACCCCGTTCGAGCTGAAGAGCAACCTCGAACTGCTCTGACCTGCGCCGATGGCCCGACCGGACGACTCCGTCTCCCTCTCCGCCCTGGCGAGGCTCGGTTTCGCCGAGTTGAGCGAGGCGGCGGCATCCCTGTCCGAGTTGGCGACGGTTCTCGGAATCTCGCGATCGTCACTTCTCGAAGGAGCGGATGCTGCCGACCCCGACGCCGCGGTGCGGGGAATGGTCCGTGTCGCGCGTCGGGACCCCGGACCCCTGAAGGGCCTGCTCGACATCGCTGAGACGCGTCACCGCGTGTGGCGGGTCTTCGGTGCCTCGGAAGGGCTGGCCGACTTCTTCCTCCGCCATCCCGATCAGCTCTCGGTGCTGGGGGAGGCCCTCGACGCGTTGCCGTCGCCGGAGTCGCTCCGGACGCAGCTGCTGGCATCGGTCGGCGCCCGAGATGGCTTCGCGACGTCAGCGGACGATGCCGCGGTCGTGGCCGTGCGTGTCGCGTACCGACGCAGCCTCGCCGCCATCGCCGCCTATGACCTGACCCACCCCGAGCCGAAGACGGTGGTTGCCGCGGTGTCCGCCGCACTGTCGGACGCCGCCGGAGCGGCCTTGGAGGCCTCGCTCGCGATCGCACGCGCGCGTCTCGGTGAGACCACCCCGCGGGAGCAGGTAGCGGCGACGCGGCTCTCGATCATCGGCATGGGAAAGGCGGGCGCCCGCGAGCTCAACTACGTCAGCGACGTGGACGTGATCTTCGTGGGCGGCACCAGCGACGAGGAGGTCGTGACGGAGGCCCGCGCGATCGACATCGCGACGCGGCTGGCCCGCGAGACGATGCGCGGTCTCGACAGCATCGAGGTGGAGCCCCCGCTGTGGGAGGTCGACGCCAACCTGCGGCCCGAGGGCAAGCAGGGTGCCCTCGTGCGTTCGCTCGCCTCGCACCTCGCCTACTACGATCGCTGGGCCAAGAGCTGGGAGTTCCAGGCACTCCTGAAGGCACGACCTCTCGCCGGAGACGCCGACCTGGGCGCCGAGTACGTCGAGGCGGTGCAGCCGAAGATCTGGTCCAGCGCCGCTCGTGAGGATTTCGTCGAGAGCGTCCAGCGGATGCGCGAGCGCGTGACCGAGCACATCGATCCGGACGACGCGCCATATCAGCTCAAGCTCGGAGCGGGCGGTCTACGCGATATCGAGTTCACCGTGCAGTTGCTTCAGCTGGTCCACGGCCTCACGGACGAGTCGATCCGCACGCGCGGCACGCTCGAGAGTCTCGACGCCCTCGTCACCGGCGGGTACATCGGACGAGCGGATGCCGCGACGTTCGCCGACGACTACCGCATCCTGCGACTCATGGAGCACCGCCTGCAGCTGCGCGAACTGAGCCGCACGCATCTGCTTCCTCGGACTCCCGCCGGTCTGCGCGTCC
>NZ_JBLVOH010000094.1:10428-12225 GCF_053543675.1 Microbacterium umsixpiens | reverse complement strand
TGGCGCGCAGCACGGCACTCGCCGAGAGCGGCGACGGTGTATGGACGCGATGGGAGGCTGTGCGCCGCGAAGTGCGCGAGATCCACACTCGGCTGTTCTACCGCCCGCTTCTGAGCGCGGTGGCCGGTCTTCCCGAGGAGGAACGCACACTCTCCACGGCGCAGGCGCATGACCGCCTGGCGGCCATCGGGTTCCGCGACCCCGCGGGCGCCCTGCGGCACATCGGTGCACTCACGACCGGGCTCAGCCGCAAGGTGACGATCCAGCGGGCGCTGATGCCGATCATGGTGCGGTGGTTCGCCGACGGAAGCGACCCCGATTACGCGCTTCTCGCGTTCCGTCGCATCAGCGAACGCCTCGGCGACACCCCGTGGTTCCTTCGGATGCTGCGGGACTCGTCGGGTGCTGCCGAGAGCCTCACACGACTGCTGTCCTCGTCACGCTACGTCGGGGAGCTGCTGGAGTGGATCCCGGAATCCGTGGCCTGGCTCGACAGCACCGAACGGCTGCGTCCGCGCGGTGCGGCGGCGCTCGACGAAGAGGCGCGCGCGATCCAGACCCGTCACGAGACCATCGGCGACGCCCTTCGAGCGGTGCGGGCTCTGCGCCGTCGGGAGCTGCTGCGGACCGCGATGGGCGCCGTCCTCGGCGTGCTGACGATCGAAGAGGTGGCTGTCGCGCTCACGGAGATCACCGAGGCGACTATCCAAGCGGCCCTGCGCGCCGTCATCCGGGAGGTGGTTCCCGATGACGCCGCAGAGCTCGACTTCGCCGTCATCGCCATGGGGCGTTTCGGAGGTGCCGAACTCGGTTTCGGGTCGGACGCCGACATCCTCTACGTGTACGACGCGAACGGGGTCGACTCGCAACGGGCGCAGAAGCTCGCCACGCAGATCGTGGCAGGACTCCGCGAGCACCTGACCGATCACAGGCTCCCACTCGATCTCGACGCCGACCTCCGACCGGAGGGGCGGAACGGACCGGTCGTGCGATCGATCGCCGCGTACGCCGAGTACTACCGGCGCTGGTCGCTCTCCTGGGAGGCGCAGGCGCTCCTGCGCGCGCGGGGGGTGGCGGGGAGTGCGAAGCTCATCGAGCGGTTCACGGCCCTCGCGGACACGATCCGCTACCCGGAATCGGTCGACCTCCAGGGAACGCGTGAGATCAAGCGCATCAAGGCCAGGGTCGAGGGGGAGCGGCTGCCGCAGGGCGCTGATCCGCGGCGACATCTGAAGCTCGGCCCCGGCACGCTCAGCGACGTCGAGTGGCTGGTGCAGCTGCTGCAGCTGCAGCATGCGCACGCGATCCCCGGCCTGCGGACCACAGCGACACTCGGTGCGCTGGACGCCGCCGTCGCAGCCGACCTCGTGGAGGAGGGCGACGCCGAGCGGTTACGGGAGGCGTGGCGCCTGTCGAGTCGGCTACGCTCGGCGATCACACTCCTCACCGGGCAGACGAGCGATCTGCTCCCCGCCGATCGGCGCCAGCTGGATGCGATCGGCAGCCTGCTGGGATACCCCGAGCGTTCGGCGACCGAGCTCGAGGAGGACTACCTCGGCGTCACCCGACGCGCGCGCAAGACCTTCGAGGAGCTGTTCTACGGATAACCACCGCCTCGGTTTGCAGTATCGGGCGACGTGTCCCAAGCTGACGATATGACCCCTACGCGCATCGCAATCGTCTGGAATCCCTCGAAGGTCGATCAGAACGTTCTGCAGGACGCGGTGAGCGACGTGTTCGACGAGCAGTACGACATCCGTTGGTGGGAGACGACGCCGGAGGACCCGGGCCGCGGCA
>NZ_JBLVOH010000094.1:6314-10408 GCF_053543675.1 Microbacterium umsixpiens | reverse complement strand
CCGCGGCATGGCCCGGGAGGCTCGTGAAGACGGCCGGGGCATCGTGATCGCCGTCGGGGGAGACGGCACTGTTCGTGCGGTCGCCGAGTCGCTGGCGGGTTCGGAGACCGCCCTCGGGATCGTTCCGCAGGGCACCGGCAACCTCCTCGCCCGCAATCTCGAAGTGCCGCTGAACAACGTCGCCGCAGCCCTCCAGAGGGTTCGGGACGCGGAGCCGCGTCGCATCGATCTCGGTTGGGTGTCATACGACGGCACCGAGCACGCGTTCGCCGTCATGGTCGGGTTCGGGATCGACGCGCAGATGCTGGTCGAAACAGACGACGACCTCAAGTCGAAGGCCGGCTGGCTGGCCTACGTCGAGGCGATGGGTCGTGCCCTGGCCGGGACCGAGATGACCGACATCACCCTCGCCATCGACGGGGAGAAGGCCGTGGCGGTGCGTGGGCACACCATGCTCATCGGCAACTGCGGAATGGTGCAGGGTGGCATCCGTCTGCTCCCCGATGCCGTTCTCGACGACGGCAAGCTCGATGTGCTCATGATCAGTGCCGACGGCGCCCTGCAGTGGTTGGACACCCTGCGCTCCTTCGTCTGGGACAACGGCATCCGGCGGATCTTCGGGGCGACCGATGAGGCGGTCAGCACCGATTCTGCGCGCCACCTGCCCGTCGAGAACATCTCCGTGCAGCTGGAGACGCCTCTCATGTTCGAGATCGACGGCGAGGAGATGGGCGAGCTCTCCGCATTCGAGGTGCGCGTGGAAGCCAGCGCTCTGCTCGTACGCTGAAAGGTGTTCGGCCGGCGGACTGCGCGGGTCAGACGGCGGTGACCGGGGGCACGATCTTCCGGTCCTGAGCGGGGAACGTCACCTTCTGCACGATGATGATGATGCTCGCGGCGACCGGGATGGCGACGAGCGCTCCGAGGATACCGCCCAATGCGCCACCGGCGACCGCGGCGATGACCACGAGCGCCCCGGGAACCGCGACGGCCTTGCTCATGATGCGCGGCGAGAGCACATATGCCTCGATCTGCATGTAGATCAGGTAGTAGATGATCGCGATCAGTGCGGTCAGCGGCGAGACGAAGAGGCAGATCAGCGAGTTGATGATCGATGCCGTCAGCGTTCCCACCAAAGGGATCATGGATCCGATGAAGGCGATGAGGGCGAGCAGCGCGGGGACCGGCGCCCCGATGATGCTGAGGAAGATCAGGCTCAGGACGCCGTTGATGAGCGCCAGGCTGGCCTGCCCGATCACATAGCGCCCGACAGCGCCGGAGACGTCTTCGAGCAGGCCGCTGAAGGTTCCCCGCTGGTAGGCGGGGACGAAGCGCGCGGCCACATGCTTCATGCTCCGCAGGGACGCCATGAAGTACAGCGTCAGGATCAGGACGATCGTGATGCCGGTGAACCCACCGGCGATCCCTGCGCCGACCGCGAACACGCCACCGCCGATGTCGAGGAAGTTGTCCGGGTCTCCGACGAAGTCAAGGATGCCCTGGACGGCATCCTGGATGCTCGAGCCGAACTGGCCGCTGACGTCTTTGTACCAGGCGCTGGCCATGAAGTCCTCGACCATCTGCGGGCCGTCCTTGATCAGGTTGCTGATCTGCTCGACGAGGATCGGGACGATGGCGAGGATGATTCCCGCGAAGGCGAGGACCACACCGGCGACGACGATGGTGACGGCGGCCGGGCGCGGGAGTTTCTTCTCGATGAACGTGACGATCGGGTCCAGTCCGAGGGCGAGGAAGATCGCCACGCCGATGTAGACGAGCACGGTCGCGAGCTGACCGATGATGCTGCCGACCGCCAACGCGACCAGGACCCCGAGCGCACCGAGCAGACCGAACATGAACGGGTTCGTGCGCGCATATGCGGCCACCGCGTTCGACGGCTGTGACGGCGCGGCTTCCACAGGTGTGCGCGGTTCGGCCTTCGCGATCACTCTTCTACGGCGCATGGTTCCCCCGGTCGATGGTCAGACTCACCAGTTGATCATTCGTGTGCCCGACGGTCAAGCGCAGAGTCCGCGCGGCGGCGTAGTCGGTCGCCTCGGCACGGCTGCCGGACCGATATGGTGGGATCGAGGGCCCCGTACCCGGGGGGCCGGGCTGCGGTGGGGAACCGCATGGGGAGGGTTTCATTGTGCTGTGGGGACGCGTTTCACCGAGAGAAGTCGACCGGTCGTCGACGTTCGAACCCGACGCGCCACGTGCGCTCAGGGGGAAGCACACGCTGACTCGCTCGCGACGCCGCTGAGGTGGCCGGAGAGAACCGCCCGTCGCCCTTCCCGGCGCTGGGCGTCTGTCGAGCGCGATCGGGAGTCGTGTCGTGCCCGTGACGAGAGCGCGCACGCTGGCCATGTTCGGGAGCGTGCGCATCCGCGAGTTCGTGGCGGGGCGCGATGACGCGCGTTCGAGGCTCGACCGCGTGCCGGGACTGATCGGACTGCACAGTGTCCGCTCCGGCAGCATCGACATCGGCTCCCCGTCCGGAACAGTGCGACTGGCGGAGAACGATGCTTTTCTGCTCAACCACGATGCGACCGTTCTGACTTCGCCGCTGAAGCGACTGCGTCTGCTCTCGATCGTCCTGCCCGCGGAGGTGCTCGCCGGGTTCGCGGCGCCGGCGCCGGGCGAGATCCGGCCCGTGTCACCGTCGACGTCACTGCTCGACCCGGCGGTCGCGTTCGCCGAGCGGGCGGCCGTCGTGGACGCCGATCCGGTGAGCACCTTCGGGAGCTACTACCTCGAGCGTCTCCTGCAGGAGATGGTGCTGGGTGTGGCCGTCGAGGCCACCCGTGCCGCGGCGGCCGGCCTTCCGCCCGATCATCATCGCGATGCCCTGAACCTGATCACCGCGCAGGCGTCAGATCCTGTGCTGTCGCCGCGCGGCGTCGCCGAGCAGCTCCGGCTTTCCCTGCGTCAGCTGCAACGTGCGTTCCGGGCACAGGGTACGACGGTGGAACGGGAGATCCGCCGATCGCGCGTCGAGCATGCGATCGGTCTGCTCACGGATCCCGCGTACGACCGCCTGAGCATCGAGGAGATCGGTCGGTACTCGGGCCTCTCCGGCGGGTCGAGCCTGGCGCGGGCGATGGCGCAGGAGGGGCGGCGTGCCCCGTCGGAGGTCCGACGGCGACGAGAGGGGTGACCCCCGTCGGCGGTGCGCGTCATACCCAGCGCGACACCCCTGGTCGGGAAAGCGACATGTGCGTGCCGGACGGGAAGTGCCGGTCGTCCCCGCTGCCAGCATGACGGATGGCCGGCCGTACTCCCACTCGCGGCTGCCGCACGAGCGCGGAACCCGCCGCGCGATCCACACGGGTTCAGCGAGTGTGCCGATGCGTCGAAGCTCCGCGTGGCCAGTGCCACGCGGCGAGACGCCGTGACACCGGTCGCCCGAGTGGACGGTGCCTACCCCCAAGGAGAACATCGAGATGAATGAGAACGAGCACCAGCGCGGTACCGGCTTCGACCGCCGCACCGTGATCAAGGCGGCGGCCTGGTCGGCACCGGTCATCGCGGTAGCCGTCGCCACCCCGCTCGCCGCCGCGAGCGAGAACACGCCCGACCCCCAGCCGCAGCCGGCCCCTGGAGGGGGGCTCTCGTCTTGGCAGGGCGGCACCTCGGTCCAGACCTGGACGGCTACGCAGCCGAACCGCGTGCAGGTGAACACGGGGCAGACCCTCGGCTTCAACGCTTTCGACGGCACCACCGGCGACATGGAGCCGGCGGGCAAGTTCACGTCGGGGACCGCCACCGTCACCGTCGCGTGGGGTGCCGGTAACGGCGTGACCAACCCGGGCAGCTACCGCATCCAGGAGCAGAACCTCCACGGATGGACCCGCGTCGGATCGCTTCCGGCCGACGGCACCTCGGGGAGCGTGACCTACACCTACAGCGGTGTGCTGAACGGCGCGGAGAATCTCGTGCAGCTGCCGGTGCTCTGGCTCCTGCCGTCCGCAGGGGGTGCGCTCGTCGACACGTACGTGAACACCACGCTCTCGTCGGACTTCCTCAGCGAGAAGACCTCCGGCTCGAAGGTGCCGTAACCACCGCGTATCGACGTCGTGATCGGAGAAGCGGGG
>NZ_JBLVOH010000094.1:0-6294 GCF_053543675.1 Microbacterium umsixpiens | reverse complement strand
GCCGCTTCGTCTTCGTGCGCGTCTACTCCCACCGGGCTGTGCACATCATCGGGCAAGCGTCGAGCGCACGGCCTCGCGTCGGGTGGTCACACCGAGCTTCCGGTAGACCGAGCGGATGTGCGTCTTGACGGTCGGGTAGGCCACACCGAGGTGCGCGGCGATCTCCTCGGCCGTCATCGTCGTGCGCAGGCACCCGAGAACCTCGCTCTCCCGCGGCGTGAGCACGCCGGCGAGGCGTCGCGACAGTTGTCCTCGTCGCTCCAGGACGACGGCGAGGAAGGGATCATGACGTGATCCCCGATGCGCGTGTGCGCTGAGGAGGTCACCGATCAATGGGTCGTCCGACAGGAACGGGGCGAGGATCCGCTCCGAGGAGGAGGCCTCCAGCGCTCGGTCCAGGAACTCGTGTGCTTCCGGCCCGCGACCGGCCGCAGACCGCAGCGCGGCGGAGGTGATCAGTGTGCTCACACGTGCGTACCGGGGCAGGGCGCCGGCCGACGCCAACCGCAGCGCCTGAGCCGCGAGCGCTGGCTCATCGAGGACCCGGTAGAGCTCGGCGAGCACTGCGTGCGCGACGGCGGCACCGGGTCGTGTCAGCGCGGGGGCCGCGATGGTTCGCGCACGCTGATCATGCCCCTCCGCATGCGCGAGCAGGGCGGAGACCACCCGTCGCAGGGTGTCCCACGGAATGCCATGCTTGTCGGCCCTGCTCACCCCACGGATCAGCTCGGATGCCGCGTAGTAGCGGTCGTCACGCCTCAACGCGACGAGGCTCATCACCAGGTAGAGGCGGGCGAGTGCTTCGAAGTTGTGGCCGGGAGCGGTATCGGCGACCGCAGGATCCAGGTGGCGGATCGCCTCGTCGTAGTCCCCGCGCCAGTAGGCGATGGTTCCACGATTCGCTTGGGGGAGACCGCCTTCGAAGACGTCCCAATCGGACGGTGCCGCCGCGACCGGGAGCGCATCGAGGGTCTGCTCGGCCTCTGTGAAGAGCCCGGCGTGGGTCAGCGCGAAGGCGAGGTTCGACTGGGCGAGCCGGAAGGTCTCGTCTCGGTCGTGCAGACGCGCCTCGTCCGCTGCGGAGCGGAGCAGTGCGATGGCCTCGCCGAGGTCCCGCCGGAGTCGGACCTCGGTCCACCCCAGCAGGAAGAGCGCGGAGGGATAGTCGTCCTCCGGGCCGCATCGGGAGAGGGCGTCCCGGGCACGGTCCGCGGCGACGGCCTTGGCGGAAGCATCCGTCGCGAGAAGAAGCTCGGTGAAGCAGACGACGAAGTCCTCTGCGGCGACGCTCAACCCCTGACCGCGCAGGAATGTCGCACCGTGCGAGTCGCCGAGCAGGTCGCGGCAGCACGCGCGGATCAGGAGAACGTGCGCGTCGTGCGGATCCGGCTGAGCGAGACAGAGCTGCTCGAGTTCGCGGGTCCGGGACTCGAGGATGAGGCGGAGCCAGTTCCGGCGCAGAGCCGTACGGGCGAGCTCCGAATCAGTGGGGGAGATGTCCTCGCGGACGGCGTCGATCACGCGTCAACGATATCGGCGCCGGGAGAGGCGGGGGCGGCGGATGACTCCGGCTCTCATCCGGCGCGGATGAGAAGCGCATTCCGAGGGGGCGGGACTGGCCAGAATTTCAGCGACGCTCGTGTCTTCGGCCAGACCGCAGAACGGGCACCCGACACTGCTCTTCATCCTCGCGGGACGCTAATGCGCTCCGGCGGGAGAACGGAATCAACAGACATGCTCTTCTGGGAAACGCTCGGCTGGATGCTGTGGGCGACCGTCTTCATCGGCTACCTGTTCGCGCTCTTCGCCATCATCGCGGACCTGTTCCGCGATCGCGGCCTGAACGGGTGGTGGAAGGCGGTGTGGGTCGTCTTCCTGATCTTCCTGCCGTTCCTGACCGTCCTGGTCTACCTCATCGCGCGCGGCCAGGGGATGGCCGAGCGGAGCAGCAGGGCGGCGCGTGAATCGGCGGAGGCGACCGAGTCCTACATCCGGGAGGTCGCAGGCAAGACGGCGACCGAGGAGATCGAGGCTGCGGCCCGACTCCGTGATGCGGGCGCGATCAGCTCCGAGGAGTTCGACCGGCTCAAGGCCAAGGCTCTCGCCTGATCCGTTGACACCGATAGCAGAGAACCTCATGCCCGCAACGAAAGTGACCGTTCGCAATTTCGCTCGCGCCGAGTCCGACCTCATGTTCTCCCGCCTCGCGGCCGGGGTCGGACTCGGCGCGTGGAATCACAGCCGCGGCCTGAAGCCTCTCGATGATCAGCCGATCATCCGACAGAACCGTGACACCCTCTACAGCAGCGCCGTCATCGATGTGCGCGAAGATGTCACCCTCACGCTGCCGGACACCGCGGGTCGCTACATCTCCGCGTTCGTCGTGAGTCAGGACCACTACGGTCCACTGTTGCTGCGGGATGCCGGTCCCCACGTGCTCACCCGCGACGCGATCGGGACCGACTACGCGGTGATCCTGGTGCGCATCCTGGTCGACCCGAACGATGCCATCGACGTCCTGGAAGTGAACCGTCTCCAGGATGCGATCGTCTTGGAGGGTGGCGGCGTGGGGGCGTTCCCGCTGCCGGAGTACGACGAAGCGTCGCAAGCAGAGACCCGCGACGCGCTCCTCACCCTGGGACGCGGCGTCGCCACCTACGACCACGCCTTCGGAACGCCGGCGGAGGTCGATCCGGTCATGCATCTGCTCGGCACCGCCGGCGGCTGGGGCGGCCTTCCCGAATATGAGGCCACCTACATCAGCATCGATGAGGGGCTGCCGGTGGCTGACTACCGGCTGCGACTCGAAGACGTGCCGGTCGACGCTTTCTGGTCGGTGTCGCTCTACAACGCCGCCGGCTACTTCGAGCAGAACACTCTCGGGGTGAACAGCATCAACAGTCTGACGGCGGTCGCAGACGACGACGGCGGAGTGACCATCCACTTCGGCGCCGACCCGGTGGGCCACTCGAACGCGTTGCCCATCATGCCGGGTTGGAACTACACACTGCGGCTCTATCGTCCGCAGCAGTCGGTCCTCGATGGCAGCTGGGTCCCGCCACGGCCTGAGCCGATTCCGACCGACGAACGTTGACGACGGTCGAAGAACAGGAGAAGAGTCGATGAGCATTCCGATCACCCGCCGCATTCCCCTGCGCAGCGCCCCGAACCTGCGTGATCTCGGCGGGCTGCGCGCAGCCGGGGGAGTCCTCCGGTCCGGTGCCGTCTATCGCTCGGCCACACTCGCTCGGCTGGAAGGCGATGACGTCGAGGCCTTCTTCGGGCTGGGCATCACGACCGTCTATGACCTCCGTACGGTCGGCGAGCGCGGCGCGTCACCCGATCGGTTGCCCGACGGCGTGCGGCTCGTCGGGCTGGATGTGCTGGCCGACAGCACCACGGATGTCGCGGCGGGCGTCGGCCAACTCGCCAGTGACCCGGTCGGGCTCGCTGCGACGCTCGGAGACGGGCGCGGCGTCGAGCTGATGCGGGATTCCTACCGGAACATCGTGAGTCTCCCGTCCGCACTCGCGGCCTACCGGGCGTTCTACCTCGACCTCATCGATCCGGCTCGTCGCGGTGGGGCGCTGTTCCACTGCACGACGGGCAAGGATCGCACGGGGTGGGCGGCGGCTTCGCTGCTTCTGCTGCTCGGCGTCAGCGAGGGCGACGTGCGTGCCGACTATCTCGAGACCAACACCGACCTGCTGCCCGCTCTGCAGCCGCTTCTCGCGGGCGCCGCGGCGAAGGGAGTGGACACGAGATTGCTCCTTCCCGTCCTCGGCGTGCGTGCTGAGTATCTCGACGCAGCGATCGACGAGGCGCACACGAGGTTCGGAGGGATCGAGGGCTACGCCGTGGATGGGCTCGGTCTCGACCCCGCTGATCTCGTCGCGCTGCGTCGGCGTCTCGTCCTCCATGACGGCGAGGCGCAGCCGTCGACCCCCGAAAGGTACTCCTCATGAACCCGCAAGACGTCCTCCCGTTCCCGCCGACCCCGTCCGCGAGCATCGCGGGTCGCACGATGCAGGAATCGGTGTACGGCCAGAGGGCGGCTCCGTCGCGGCTTCCCGATGACGCGCCGAACATCCTCATCGTCCTGATCGACGATGCCGGACCTGGGCTTCCGGACACCTTCGGCGGTGAGGTGCGCACCGACACACTGTCCCGCGTGATCGACGAGGGAATCGGCTTCAACAGGTTCCACACGACCGCGATGTGTTCGCCGACGCGGGCGTCTCTGCTCTCCGGTCGCAATCACCATCGGATCGGGAACGGACAGATCGCCGAGCTGGCGAACGACTGGGATGGGTACGCGGGCGAGATCCCGCGCTCCAGTGCGCTCGGCGCCGAGGTGTTGAAGGACTACGGGTACTCGACCGCCGCATTCGGCAAATGGCACAACACCCCCGCGATCGAGACGGGAGCCACCGGGCCGTTCCACAACTGGCCCTCCAGCATCGGATTCGAGTACTTCTACGGCTTCCTCGCGGGTGAAGCGTCGCAGTACGAGCCTCACCTCGTGAGGAACACCACGAGCGTCCTGCCGCCGAAGACCGCCGCCGAGGGATACCACCTCAGTGAGGATCTCGCCGACGATGCCATCGGCTGGCTCCGCGACCACAAGGCGCTGGCTCCGGACAAGCCGTTCTTCCTCTACTGGGCGTCCGGCGCGATGCACGGCCCGCATCACATCATGAAGGAGTGGGCGGACAAGTACTCGGGACGATTCGACGGTGGCTGGGACGAATACCGCGAGCGGGTCTTCGCGCGTGCCAAGGAGAAGAACTGGATCCCCGAATCGGCGGAGCTGACCGAGCGGGACGCGCGGATGCCCGCGTGGGATGACATCCCCGAAGACGAACGGGAGTTCCAGACCCGGTTGATGGAGATCGCCGCCGGTTTCGGCGAGCACGCCGACGTGCAGGCGGGACGCGTCATCGACGAGATCGAGGCGCTCGGATACGGGGACAACACACTGATCATGTACATCTGGGGAGACAACGGGTCGTCCGGTGAGGGGCAGAACGGCACGATCAGCGAACTGCTCGCCCAGAACGGCATCCCGTCGACCGTGCAGATGCACATCCAGGCGATGAACGAGATGGGCGGCCTGGACGCTCTCGGCACAGCCAAGGCCGACAACATGTACCACGCGGGATGGGCTTGGGCGGGCAGCACCCCGTACAAGGGTATGAAGCTGCTCGCCTCCCACCTCGGTGGCACACGCAATCCGTTGGCGGTGCGCTGGCCGGCGCGGATCACCCCGGACTCCACGCCGCGGGCGCAGTTCGTGCACTGCACGGATGTGGTCCCCACCCTCTACGACCTGATCGGGATCACTCCGCCTCGCGAGGTCCGCGGCGTGCACCAGGATCCGATCGACGGATCCAGCTTCGCCGCGGCGCTCACGGATCCGGAGGCCGAGGAGACACACGTCACCCAGTACTTCGAGATCCTCGGCAGCCGGGCCATCTATCACGACGGGTGGATGGCGTCGGCCTTCGGTCCCCGAGCCCCCTGGGTTCCCGGACTGCCGGAGGGGATCGCCGACTGGAGCCCAGACCAGGATGCCTGGGAGCTGTATCACCTCGACGAGGACTGGACGCAGGCTCATGACCTCGCAGACGCGCACCCCGACAAGCTCGCCCAGCTCAAGGAGCTGTTCGCGATCGAGGCGGCGAAGAACAGCGTCTATCCGGTCGGCGGTGGCCTCTGGGTGCCGATCTACCACCCCGAGTTCCGCATCTCGACGCCGTACCGGAGCTGGAGCTTCACCGGCGACCTGCGACGGATGCCGGAGTTCATCGCACCGGCGCTCGGGAACCGCGCGAACAGGGTGACGATCGACGCATCGCTGCCGGAGAACGCCGAGGGAGTGCTCTACGCGCTGGGCGGCGCCGGAGGAGGCCTCACGTGCTACCTGGACGACGGCTACCTCTGCTACGAGTACAACACGTTCATCGTGCACCGCACCAAGATCCGGTCCGCAGAGCGCTTACCCGTGGGGCGCGCGGAGATCGTCGTGGAGACCGGCTACGTCGAAGCGCGGCCGGCCGGACCGCTGCGCATCGACATCTCGCTCGACGGCCGGCAGATAGCGACGGGCACCGTGCCCGTCAGCGTTCCGCTGCTGTTCACCGCCAATGACTGTCTCGACATCGGCGTCTGCCTGGGTGGTTCCGTCTCGCTCGACTACTTCGACCGTGCGCCCTTCGCCTTCACCGGTGAGATCCACGCGGTCGACGTGATCTATACGAACTGACACGCAGGTCGGACCTGTACGCGGAAGAG
>NZ_JBLVOH010000093.1:56473-59506 GCF_053543675.1 Microbacterium umsixpiens | reverse complement strand
ATGCGGCCGGGGAGATCGAGCGCCTCTATCCGCGGATCGCAGCCCTCTCCGCCCGCGACCGGGAGGTCCTCTTCCTGCACGCGTGGGGAGACCTCACCTACGAGCAGATCGCCGCCGCGCTGCGGATCCCGGTCGGCACGGTGCGATCGAGGCTGAGCCGCATCCGCACCAAACTCGCGGCCCCACCGCCGTCGCCACCGCCGAAGGCCCCGCATGAGCCCCGGCCCGCGACCGCACACATCCGACTTGCTGAGAAAGAGATCATCCATGGACATCCTTGACACGGTGCGCGAGATGAAGCCCACCTACCCCGCGTCTTCGCAGGCTCCCCGTCGCGCCCTCCACCAGGAGATCGCGCGGTCGCGACGCCGACGCCCCGTCGGACGCATCGTCGCGGTGGCACTGGCAGGCACGGCCGTCGCCGCGGTGGCGGTGACAGCCACCGTCCTCACTCCCCCGGGAGTCGTCGGCCAGCCGCAGGCGGCCTCGGCATCGACCTACCTCAACGAGACCGCGGCTTCCATCCGCGCCGCCGTCGCCGAGCCGAGGGAAGTGACGATCACGACGCGGCACCTGGGGATGATCGGCGGGCCGAACGAGAAGTTCCTGCCGTTCGGGAGTTTCAGGACGGATGCGACGGCTGCCGTCGTCACCGAATCGAGCGCGAGCTATCTCAGCGCGACCGACGGCACATACTCGCTCACCGGCCGCACCGACATCCATGCCGCGGAGCTGTTCGGGAACGAGGCAGAGGTCGAGAGGGCGTGGACGGGGTACTACGGCGCGGAGTATCCGATCGGTGTGGTTCCTGCGACGTCGACCGAGGTCGAACCGGGCGAGGGCGATGCGACGCTTCCCGTCTCCCCCACGGACTTCCCCGCCGACCCGGCGGCGTTCCTCGCCGCGTGGGAGCGCGGCATGGAATCGCAGCTCGTCGCTGAGAAGGCTGCAGCGGCGAAGATGCCCCAGGACGGCGATCCCAAGACCAACGGGCTGTACGACAGCATCGAGGAGCGGCTCGCGATACCGGCCGCAGAGCACATGCTGAACATGCTCGGGCATTCGGTGCCCATCCTGACGGCATCCCCCGAGTACCGGGCGACCTACCTCGAGGCTCTCGCGCTGGCCGACGGGATCACCGTCGAAGACGGCGCCATGGCCGACAAGGTGCTCGTCTACGAGACCGACGACGCCCGGTTCCGCCTGACGGTCAACCCCGAGGAGGGCACCATCGTCGAGATCGAGAAGTTCCTGCTCCGCGTGCTCCCGGAGCCGTGGAGCAACCACACGAAGGACGACCCGCTCGTCGAGGTCGGAACGGCACCATTCCTGCCGGAGGACGTGGCGGACTTCTCCGCATCCTTCACGGCTGCACCCGCGGACTGACGCGTCCGCACCTCGTGCCCTTCTCATCCGCGATGCCGGGTGAGGAGGGCACGTCGCCGTTCACGGCACAATCGTCAGAGTCTCCGGCCCGGCCTCCGCTAGGCGTCGGTTGCGAGCGTCGGACCGCGGGGCGAGTAGCGGGCCGCGATCTCGACTGCGTGCTGATGGAGCACATCCCTCAGCTCGGGAGGGCTGAGGGCTTCAGCGTCGACTCCTAGTTTCCAGATCGCCCATGCCGCGTGGCGCAGGTCCTGAAAAGTCAACTCCATTCGAAGCCGACCATCCGACTCGGCCGTCTCGTGAACGATCGCGAGAGCCGTCTCGGCGAGTTCCTCTCGTCGCGCGGGGTCTAGCCGGGCGTCGACGATGAACTGCGCTTCTCCGGCACGAAAACGTGCACTGCGCGCCTCCCAGAGTTGGGCGAGGTTGACCTCACTCGGGCGTTCTGCAGGAGCGGCGAGTGCCTCTGCCGCCAGAACCCGAGAGAGACGGTAGGTGCGATCATGGCCATCGACCGACGCGAGAAGGTAGCTCCTCTCCCGGACCGTCACGAGGCCGATGGGATCTACGTGCCGCCAGGTGGCGTCACGACCTTCGGCGGCGTAGTGAATGCGCAGTTTGCGTCCGTCGAGCACAGAGCGGCGCACTTCGTTCATGACCGCCTCCGAGATGCCTTCGGCGAGCCGGTACCGGGACAGGAGATCCGCTTCAGGTTCGAACAGTATGCGCTGCGCGGCGTCGGTCGCCGCGGCTTGATGGCCGGCCGGTATCGCATCGACGACCTTGCGCATGGCGGAGGACAGCGCCGATCCCAGGCCGAACACCTGTCGCCCCCCGATGCTGCCGGCAGTGAGCAGGGCGAGTGCTTCCTCCTGGTTGAGGCCCATCAGCTCGGCACGAAATCCAGGGAGCAAAGAGAAGCCGCCGTTGCGACCGCGGTTGACGTAGACGGGCACCCCGGCGGCGGACAGCGCCTCGATGTCTCTGAGAATGGTGCGCGTAGACACTTCCAGCTCGTCGGCGAGCTGGGATGCAGAGAGCGAACCCCGTTGCCGCAGGAGCAGCACGAGAGAGACCAGGCGATCGGCACGCATAGGAAGCTTTCTCAGAAATACATGACAAGAGGTGTCGTGTATCGCTGCGAGGCTCGAAGTGTCGTCGATTCGGACGGCGATCTGCTGGACCGGATCACCGGCACGGCACACACAACGAATGGAGAAGAGATGGCACTCGAACGCACCGCAGTCAACCCGGTCACATGGTCGCTGGAAATGGGGTTCAACCAGGGTGAGGTCGTGTCCGCTGAGTCCCGCACGTTGTACATCTCGGGGCAGACCGCGATGAACAAAGAGGGACAGCCCGAGCACCACGGCGACATGGCCGCTCAGCTCGCGCTCAGCATCGACAACCTCGAGGCGGTGTTGACGGAGGCCGGGATGAACCTCGCGAACCTCGTGCGCCTGAACGTCTACACGACCGACGTCGACGCACTGTTCCCGCACTACGGAGAGCTCGCCGGACGGCTCGGCGCCGCGGGCGTCTCGCCCACGACCACAATGCTCGGAGTCTCGCGCCTTGCGATCCCCGGCCAGCTCGTCGAGTTGGAAGGTACGGCGGTCGCCTGATCGGACGGCTCAGACGACCCCC
>NZ_JBLVOH010000093.1:51502-56453 GCF_053543675.1 Microbacterium umsixpiens | reverse complement strand
GGAACTACAGAGGCGTCGAAGCAGGAGCCGTCCCGTGAGCGTCGCGTCCCCCCTTCCCCTCATCCGCCGTCCGCTCGCCGAGGGCTGGCGCGTCCGCCCGAACGGCGGCCCCGCACAGGTGTCCGATGCGTGGATCCCCGCCGTCGTCCCCGGTGCGGTGCATCTCGACCTGCTGCGGGCGGGCCTCATCCCCGACCCGTACCTCGACGACAATGAATCCGCCCTCGCGTGGATCGGTCTCGTGGACTGGACCTACGAGGGCAGCTTCGCGCTCGAGTCGGAGGAGCAGGCGGCCGATCGTCACGAGCTCGTGTTCGACGGGCTCGACACCGTGGCGACCGTCACCGTGAACGGGCGGGTGATCGCCGAGGTCGCCAACCAGCATCGCTCCTATCGACTGGACGTGACCGACCTGCTCACCACCGGCGACAACACGGTCACCGTCGCCTTCCGCAGCCCGGTCCGGTACGCCGACGCGCAGAGCGTGGCGCTGGGTGCGCGCCCACGCCCCTACCCCTCGCCGTTCAACGCCCTGCGCAAGTCGGCGTGCAGCTTCGGGTGGGACTGGGGCATCGCCACCTACTCGAGCGGCATCTGGCGCGAGGTGCGTCTGGAGTCCTGGTCGGACGCCCGGCTGAGCGACGTCCGCGTCCATGCGACACCGGACGGCACGGAGGGCACGGTGCGCGTCGCCGTCGAGATCGAACGCGCCTCGGCACTCCCGCTCGACCTGAGGGTCGAGGTCGCCGAGACCGTGCAGACGGTTCCGATCGCCGCCTCGGAGACGTCGGCGGAGATCGAGGTCCGGGTGAGCGACGTCGAACGGTGGTGGCCCGCCGGCCATGGCGCCCAGCCGCTGTACGACGTCGAGATCGCCCTCCTGGACGACGGCACGGCGCTGGACTCCGCGACCAGACGCGTCGGGTTCCGCGACTTGCGCTGGGACACCACCGCGGATGCATCCGGCACACCGTTCACCCTGTTCGTGAACGACCGCCCGATCTACGTGAAGGGCGTGAACTGGATTCCCGACGACGCATTCCCGAGCAGAGTCGACCGGGATCGGTACCGCACCCGACTCGAGCAGGCGAAGGCAGCGAACCTCAACCTGATCCGCGTCTGGGGCGGCGGGATCTATGAGTCGGACGACTTCTACGACCTCGCCGACGAACTCGGCCTGCTGGTCTGGCAGGACTTCCTGTTCGCGTGCGCCGCGTACGCGGAGGAGGATCCCCTGCGCGCCGAGATCGAGGCGGAAGCACGGGAGAACGTCGCACGCCTCGCGCACCGCGCCTCACTCGCGCTGCTCACGGGCAACAACGAGAACACCTGGGGATACGAGGACTGGGGCTGGAAGACGCTGCTCGACGGCAAGACCTGGGGCGCCCACTACTACTACGAGCTGTTCCCGGCGATCATCGACGAGCTCGCCCCGCACGTTCCCTACGCACCCGGAAGCCCCTTCAGCCCGGGCGCGGGGTGGGACGGGCGTCAGCAGACCGGCCCGCATCCGAACGACGAGGCGCACGGCACCATGCACCTGTGGGAGCAGTGGAACCGGCGGGACTGGCCGACCTACCGCAACCATCGCCCCCGGTTCGTCGCCGAGTTCGGGTGGCAGGGGCCGCCCACGTGGTCGACACTGACGCGGTCCATCTCGGACGATCCGATCACGCCCGACTCCCCCGGCATGATCGTGCATCAGAAGGCGGCGGACGGGAATGCGAAGCTCGGGTCCGGGCTGGTCGCGCACTATCCGATCCCCGACGACATCGAGACCTGGCACTGGGCCATGCAGCTCAATCAGGCGAATGCGGTGGGTTTCGCGCTCGACTGGTTCCGCTCACTGGCCCCGCACAACGCCGGCGCGATCGTGTGGCAGCTCAACGACTGCTGGCCTGTAACCTCGTGGGCGGCGATCGACGGCGATGGCCGCGAGAAGCCGCTGCTGTTCGCCATCAAGAACGCCTTCGACCCCCGCGTGGTGACGGTGCAACCCGCGGGCGACGGCCTCGAAGCCGTGCTGCACAACGACACCGATGACACCTGGTCGGACAGCCTCTCGCTGCGACGGATCGACTTCGACGGCACGGTGCATGCCTCGGTCGAGGTGGCGGTGTCGATCGCTCCGCGGGAGTCGACGCGCGTCGCGATTCCGGATGCCGTCGCCACGCCCGGCGACGCTTCCGCCGAGCTGATCGTCGCCGATGTGTCCGGCGCGCGCGGGCTCTGGTGGTTCGCCGAGCCGCGCGACAGCGCCCTCGCCGAGCCGCGCCTCACCGCCGAGGTGGAGCGCGTCGCCGACGGCGGGCACCTCGTGACCGTCACCGCGGGCGCACTGGTGCGCGACCTCACCCTGCTCGTCGACCGGCTGTCTCCCGACGCCCGCGTCGACCGCGGCCTGGTGACCCTGCTTCCCGGCGAGCGTACGGCGTTCCGCATCGACGGTGTGGCCGAGCTCGACGCCGCCACCGTTCTCGGTCCGCTGGTCGCCCGCTCCGGCAACCAGCTGGTCGCCGGGCGGTAGCACCCGGCCGACACCGTCGGCGTCAGTTGAAGTCGCCGCCCGGGGCCATGTCCATGAAGCGCGAGTAGTGACCCTGGAACGCGACGGTGATCGTTGCGGTGGGACCGTTACGGTGCTTGGCGACGATCAGGTCGGCCTCGCCGGGACGCACGTCCTTGTCGTACACCGAGTCGCGGTGCAGCAGGATGACCATGTCGGCGTCCTGCTCGATCGAGCCGGACTCACGCAGGTCGCTGATCGCGGGCTTCTTGTCGGTGCGCTGCTCGGGACCACGGTTCAGTTGCGACAGGGCGATGACGGGGACCTGCAGCTCCTTGGCGATGAGCTTGAGGCTTCGCGAGAACTCCGAGACCTCCTGCTGACGCGACTCGACACGCTTGCCCGAGGTCATCAGCTGCAGGTAGTCGATGATGACCATGCGCAGGCCCTCGCGCTGCTTGAGTCGACGGCACTTCGCTCGGATCTCGACCAGCGTCATGTTGGGGCTGTCGTCGATGTAGAGCGGCGCGTCGTTGATGCGGCCTCGGGTCGCGGCGACGGTCGTCCAGTCGCGGGGGTCGAGGTTTCCCTTGCGCATGTTCTGCAGCGGGATCTGGCCCTCGGCGCTGAGCAGACGCATCGCGATCTCGCTCTTGCCCATCTCGAGCGAGAAGAAGACCGAGGGGATGTTGTGGCCGATGGAGGCCGACCGCGCGAAGTCGAGCGCGAGGGTCGACTTACCCATGGCGGGACGCGCAGCGACGACGATCATCTGCCCACCGTGGAGGCCGTTGGTGAGCTCGTCGAGCTCCCGGAAGCCGGTGGGGACACCCGTCATCGAACCGTCGCGACCGCTGGCGGCCTCGATCTCTTCGAGAGCGGCGTCGACGGCGATCTGCAGCGGGACGTAGTCTTCGGCGGTCTCGGATCCGGTGATCGAGTAGATCTCGGCCTGCGCGTTGTTGACGATGTCGGTCGCGTCGCCCTCGCCCGCGTAGCCGAGCTGCACGATGCGCGTGCCGGCGTCGACGAGGCGTCGGAGGATGGCGCGCTCCGAGACGATGCCCGCGTAGTAGCCGGCGTTGGCCGCGGTCGGGACGATCGAGGTGAGGGTGTGCAGGTAGTCGGCGCCACCGGCGCGACCGAGTTCGCCGGTCTTGATGAGCTCGTCGGTGACGGCGACGACGTCGGTCGGCTCGCCGTGCGAGTACAGCGAGAGGATCGCCTCGAAGATGAGCTCGTGCTTCGGGATGTAGAAGTCGGCGCCCTTGAGCGTCTCGATCACATCGGCGACGGCATCCTTCGAGAGGAGCATTCCGCCCAGCGCGCTCTGCTCGGCGAGAAGGTCGTGAGGAGGCGTACGCTCCGGCGCGCGCTTCGCGCCCATCCGCTCCTCTGAGATGTCGGCGATCGACACAGTCTTCCCTTCGATGCGACGTTTCCGATGCGATGTTCTGATGAGGCGTTCCGACGGCGGGCCGCGTGGCTCTCGGCCAAGAATTGCCGCTTCGCACAGCGAAACAGGTGCCTCCGACATTCGGTCGCTCGCCCACGCTACGAGCGACTGTTTCCACATGCAACACGGCCTGTGGATAACCATGTGGAAAGCGTGCGGACAAAGTCGGAGTGTCTGTGCACAACGGGTGTGGATAACCCCGTGGATGGGTGTGAGTTCAAACTTTTTTCTTGTTCCTGACCAGGGTTTAACTGTTTCCCCAGCCTGTGGATGGGAATCAGTTTAAATCGCGCATTGAAGGTTGCCCCTCTCGGGAGGGGGATGTGTAGAACCTGGGGAAAGTCAAGCCGAGATTTCACCGGGCGCGTCACAACCCGACATCCCCGGAAACGCGCGCAAAACCCCCTAGACAGACGGTCTGCCGGCGAGTATCGTCACCCGCAATCGATGCACCTGCGTCGAGGTACGTTGCCTTCGGAGGGGGAGGTCGACGTGGACGTTCCGGCCACCCGACGCGGCGTTCCTGCCGTCGTCCTCTGGGGTGCCGTCGGAGCGCTCGCCTGGGCGACGCTCACCCTCTTCTTCGGAGGCGGATCCGCGCACGCCGATGAGCAGCAGGACGGCCCGCTCGACGGGCTGACCTCGATCGTCAGTGAAACCGTGTCGGCCGTCACCGCACCCGTGACCCCCGTCGTCACCAAGGTCGTCGCACCCGTCGTCACGAAGGTCGTCGCTCCCGTGCAGCAGGCCGTTCCCGCCGTCGTCGAGACCGTGACGAACACCGTCGCGAAGACCCCGGTCGTGGGTCCTGCGACCGCGCCGGTCGTGCACGCCGTGACCGAGACGGTCGACGCGGTCGTCGCCCCGGTCACCGAGGTTCTGACGGATTCGCCGGTCGCGCAGATCACCGACCCGATCCTCGACACCGTCGCGGGCGTCCCCGTCGTCGGCGAACTCGTCACCGACCTCGGCGTGGTCACCGCGGTGCG
>NZ_JBLVOH010000093.1:49293-51482 GCF_053543675.1 Microbacterium umsixpiens | reverse complement strand
GGAGTGGTCGACGACACGACCGCCCTCCTCGGAGACGTGACGAACGGGACCGTGCCGCCGGTGCTCGAGGCGCTCGATCCGACGAACCCCGATCCGACTCCGGGCACCGGTGTCGTCGATCCCCCCGTGAGCCCGACCACCGTCGCCGCCGTCTCCGCGACGCAGGTGACGTCCTCGCCCATCCTCGGCGCTTCGGGCACCGCTTCCGCGCGCGCATCCGCCGTGTCGTTCTCGGCTGCGGACCTCGTCTCGCACGAGTCCGCCCCGGCCACGGAAGACACGACGACGGCACCCACGGGCACTCCGTCCGGGAGTCCGCCGGGCGCCCCCGTACCCGCATCTTCCTCTGCCGGCCCCGGCGGAGGATCCAGCCCTGCCCACGCGCGCCTCAGCGACGTGGACCCTGCTCCGCTCCGTGCTGGCGAGCGGACATCCGGCGCATCCGACGACGTGCTTCCTTCGTCGCCGGTCGCCGACACCGACGTCTCACCTGACTGACGGACCGTCACGTCGTTCCCCCGGGGACGACAGATGCCGTGCTGCGCGCGCACTCTGATCGCGCGCACCCATCAGACGATCCATCCAGTCAGGAGAAACGATCATGCGCACTTACCTCAAGCGAGCCCTGTGGGGCACGCTCATCGCCGGGGGCATCACGCTCCTCGGTGCGACGGCCGCCAACGCGGCCGAGACATCCGGAGACGACGGACTGCTCTCCGGCACGCAGGTGGAGACAGCGATCTCGGCACCGATCTCGGCGGTCGGCAATGCGATCTCCGTGCTCGGCGACGTCGTCGCGGCGCCCGCACCCGCACCAGCACCCGCACCCGCACCAGCACCAGCACCGGCACCGGCACCGGCACCCGCACCTGCACCTGCACCTGCACCAGCGCCCGCCCCGGCCCCCGCACCCGCTGCGGAGACCAGTGGGTCCTCGGGCACGGCATCCGGCACCCAGGCCGTGGTGACCGTGAACGTGCCCGTCTCCGTATCGGGCAACGCGGTGAGCGTGCTCGACGACAGCTCATCGACCAGTGCCCCGGCCGCAACTCCCCAGAACTCGGCTCCCCAGGCCGAGACCCCGGCCGGGGCACCTCTCGTGACCACGAACGGCGTGGACGGCGTGCTCTCGGGCACGCAGGCACTGCTCGCGGTCAACGCGCCGATCACCGTCACGGACAACGCCGTGTCGCTGCTCGGCGACTCCGAGAGCGCTGCAACGAGCGGGGAGGGAGCCGCAGCACCGGCATCCTCCGCTCCGGCCGCATCGGGCACGACGTCCGGTGACGACGGGATCGGCAGCGGCACTCAGGTGGTCGCACCGATCACGGCACCCGTGACGGTGTCGGGCAACGCGATCTCGCTGCTCGGCGACACGAGCTCGACCGGTTCCGGCACGGCCGGCACCGGGGGCACGTCCGCCCCCGCCACGACGGGGGGAACCTCCGGCGATGACGCCATCCTCGGCGGCACGCAGGCGATCGCACCCGTGACGGCACCGGTGACGGTGTCGGGCAACGCGATCTCCCTGCTCGGCGACAGCGCGGCAACCGGATCCGGCGCGGCCGGCACCCCGGCACCCACCGCACCCGCCACCGGCGGCAACACCACCACCGGCGATGACGGCATCCTCGGGGGCACCCAGATCACCGCACCCATCACCGCCCCCGTGGCCGTGACCGGCAACGCGATCTCCGCCCTCGACGACGCCACCGTCACCGGCACCGGCGGCACCACCACCGCACCCACCACCCCCGCCACCGGAGGCAACACCACCACCGGAACCGACGGCATCCTCGGCGGCACCCAGCTGGGGCTGCCGGTGACGCTGCCGATCACGATCGGCGGGAACGCCATCTCGGTGGTCGGCGAGGCGACGGTGACCGACCCCGGTCCCGGAACCGACCCGGGAACTGACCCGGGAACCGACCCCGGAACGGACCCCGGAACGGACCCGGGAACCGACCCGGGAACCGACCCGGGAACTGACCCGGGGACGGACCCCGGCACGGACCCGGGCACCGACCCCGGAACGGACCCGGGCACGTCGGCCGGTGCCGCGACAGCCTCTGGCGCGGTGACCACCGGCCAGGCGGAAGGGCTCGCCATGACCGGCGGCGCTCCGACCGAAGGACTGATCGCCCTCGCCGCAGCCCTGCTCCTCCTCGGAGGGGCCGGACTCCTGCGCC
>NZ_JBLVOH010000093.1:41549-49273 GCF_053543675.1 Microbacterium umsixpiens | reverse complement strand
GCGGTCGTCCTCGGGGGAGGAGACCCCGCATCGCCGGTGCGCCGCCGCGTCGATCCCTACTGGCGAGTCCCCAGCTCGTCACCCGACGCCGGCGCCACTAGGACGGATGCCCCGTGGACCCCACCCCGGGGCATCCGTCGCGCCCTACCCACCGCAGTTCGCTCGGAGAACAGCGCTTCATGTCGCAAAGATGCGGAATCCCCGGCCGCCTGTCGGGAGTTCGGACGGATGTCGGGAGAACACGCCGTCCCGACTCCTCACACGGAGGAAACTCCCGACAGGCGTAGCGCCGCGAACTCAGTCGACGACGGGCAGGCCCTCGCCATCGAAGGCGACGCCCTCAGCGCTCAGGCGCTCACGGGCGGCATGATGCACCACGCCGCGCTTGCGCGGGTCGGCCTCGAGCAGGCCGAGCACGAGCTCACGGGTGGCATTGGAGTGATGGGCCACCTCGATCCGCACACCCCAGAACCGGTCGGCGGCGAAGCGGGCGAGTGCCTGCGCATCGGCATCCGGGTTGTGGGCGGCGGCGGCACGGATCGCCTGATTCGGGTCGTCGACGAGCTGTGCGAAGTCCTCCGGGGTGTGCGCGCCCCGAGCCAGCCGGTAGCGGCGTTCCTCGTCCGCGAGCTGCTCCGGCGTCTTGCGCTTCCCCATGGCGTCCCCTTCTGCCGGCGCCGCTGCGCACCGGGAGCGTCAGTCTATTCGGGGCACCCGACCTGTTCGCGGTCCGACGAGGAGGCGACGGCATCACCGACGGGCGTCGGACGTCCGGGAGAAGAGCAGCTAGGCGTGCGCCAGACTCGGTGCGCGGACGAACGCGCTCAGGCGCAGCGCGAGCTCCTCGGCCTCGGCTTCGGCCTCGGCTTCGGCTTCGGAGATCTCGGAAGAAGCAGCTCCCGGCCCGCCCCCGGCTCCGACCAGAGCGCAGGATCGGGCCGGGGTACGCAGCTGGTCGAAGGTCATCGGCAGGGTCTCGCAGCGCAAATGCCCGCAGAGCACGTGCGCGAGCTCATGGGTCACGGTGTGCAATCGGAACCATCGCGGATCGGAACCGCGGACCGGTATCCGCACGCGATCACCCTCGACGAGGACGAACGGCGCGACGGCCGTCCATTCCGATTCCTCGAGGACATCGATCTCGATGTCCATACCGGTCAGCGCCGACACGCGGTCGGCGAGGCACTCCACGCTGGTGCCGCACTCGGCCTCCAGCTCTTCGAACAGCCGCTCCACGCGACGTCTATCCTTCACGATTCACTCACCCTCCTGCAGCCCGGCCCCCTTTCGGCCGAACATTCCCTCACTGGGGGAGACGGCGGGAGGGGTGCACTCATTACGCTGAAAGGCTGAGAACCTTCGAACAGACTTGTGCGGTGTGGGTACGACCTTTGTCCAGCGGTCCCCGATGAAGGCGGCACGATGGGTACCCCCGATTCCGTCCCGCGGTGCAAGATGTCGGGAGTTCGCACACCTGTCGGGAGGAAGTGCGGCGTTTCGTCCGACATCCGTGCATCCTCCCGACATCCGCACCCCGGCCGACAGACAGACGGACGGCGACCGCGGAATCACCTACCACACACACAGAACGCCCCCTGTGCCGAAGGACAGGGGGCGTTCCGGGAAGTGCCTTACTTGGCGGCGACGACCTGCAGCGTGATGACTGCGGTGACGTCTTCGTGCAGACGCACGGTCGCCTCGTGGTCACCGGTCACCTTGATGGGCGACGGGATGTGCACCTTGCGCTTGTCGATCGAACCCAGGCCGGCGGCTGCGACAGCATCCGCGACGTGGTCGGTCTTGACGGAGCCGAAGAGACGACCCTCCTTGCCGGCCTTGACCGCGAGACGCACCTTGGTGCCCTCGAGAGCGTTCTTCAGCGCGACAGCGTCGTCACGATCGTGGATCGCGCGTGCCTGACGCGCGGCCTGGATCGAAGCGACCTGCTTTTCGCCACCGCGGGTCCACGCCGTAGCGAAGCCCTGCGGGATGAGGAAGTTCCGGGCGTACCCGTTCTTGACCTCGACAACGTCACCGGCGCTACCCAGCCCGGCGACCTCGTTCGTGAGAATCAGCTTTGCCATCTCGATACCCCTTACCGGCCGGCGCCAGCGTAGGGCAGGAGCGCCATTTCGCGCGCGTTCTTGATCGCCGTGGCGATCAGACGCTGCTCCTGCACCGAGACACCGGTGATACGACGGGCACGGATCTTGCCGCGCTCCGAGACGAACTTGCGAAGGGTGGCGACATCCTTGTAATCGATGACACCGACCCGGATGGACTTCGCGGGAGCGGTGGGCTTGCCACCCTTCCGCGGCTTGCGGCGGTCGCCGCTCGACTTTCCAGCCATTGTTTTTCCTTAGTGATGAGCGGATGCCGGTTTCCGAGACGAGCTCGGCGGCCGGATCCAGAAGTTGTTCAGAACGGGGTGTCGTCGCCGAAGCTGCCCGGAGTGCTCCAGGCGTCTGCGCTCGTCGAGGAACCGGGGGTCGACCACGGCTCTTCCGACACCTGCTGCTGCGCGGGACGAGCCTGTCCGCCGCCACCGGCACCGCCGGCACCGCCGGTCGAGGCCGCACGGGTGACCTGCGCGGTCGCGTACCGGAGCGAGGGGCCGATCTCGTCGACCTCCAGCTCGATAGCGGTGCGCTGGTTGCCCTCGCGGTCCTGGTAGGAGCGCTGACGCAGACGGCCCTGCGCGATGACGCGCATGCCCTTCGTCAGCGAACCCGCCACGTGCTCGGCGAACTCGCGCCAGACGGATGCACGGAGGAACAGCGCATCGCCGTCCTTCCACTCATTCGCGGCACGGTCGAAGTTCCGAGGCGTCGAAGCGATGGTGAAGTTCGCCACCGGCAGCCCGTTCTGCGTGTAGCGCAGCTCGGGGTCGGCCGTGAGGTTTCCCACAACGGTGATGACGGTTTCGCCGGCCATGGACGTCAGGCCTTCGCAGCCTTGGCGGCCTTGCGAGCAGCCTTCTCTTCGGAGCGCTTGGCCTCCGAAGCGACCATCGCCTGAGCCTCTTCCGAGCGGAGGACCTTGGTGCGCATGATCTGCTCGTTCAGCTTCAGCTGACGGTCGAGCTCCTGCGTGGCCTCGCTGGTAGCGGTGAAGTTGACGACGGCGTAGATGCCTTCGTTCTTCTTCTGGATCTCGTAGGCCAGACGGCGCTTACCCCAGATGTCGACCTTGTCAATCGAGCCACCATCGTTGGTGATGACCTTCAGGAACTTGTCGAGCGTAGGTGCGACCTGGCGCTCGTCGATCTCGGGAGTCAGAATGACCATGAGTTCGTACTGGTGCGTCACTTACCCACCTCCTTCGGACTAGAACGGCTCTCGGGACTTTCCCGGGAGCAGGAGGGTGTGTGCACGTGCCCGCCCCAGGAATCCCGAATGGACGCCGGAAAGCAGACAACCTCGACAGTCTAGCGGAGATTCCTCCGTGTCGCCCGCACGGGTCGGCGCCCGCCCTTGGCATGCTGGAGGGCGTGCCCGGTGACGGTCATCGGGCACTCGACCAGAGGGGGGACGCCAATGCGCGTCAACAAATGGGGGGTCGGCGTGATTCTCGCCGCCGCCGTGCTGCTCACCGGATGCTCGGCGGGCGGATCGGACAAGCCGGCCGAGTCGAAGCCCAGTAGCGGCGCTTCGCAGGAGGCAGAGGCTCCGGCGACGGACTGCCCTGAGCTGAAGGTGGACGCAACCGTCGACGGCAAGGCGCTGGGCGCCTGCATCGCCGACGCCATGTCGGACACCGCCGGATACGCGGCGAAGACCACCGTCATGGGCATCGAGTCGACGGCGAAGTTCAACCCGTCGGAGAAGGCCCTCGAGTCGATCTCTCCGGCCGGCTCGCTGGTCGCCATCGGCGACGACGTCTGGGTGAAGTCCGCGACGAGCGAGTGGCAGGTCGCGGATCCGAAGTCGAGCGACCCGGTCATCGCCGCGCTGAGCGCCGCCGCCGCCGACGTCACGTCGCTCGACCCGGCTGCCGCCGCCGAGGCCATGACCGGCGAGTTCACGGTGACCGGCACCGGCGAGCGCCTGGGCGAGGAGGTCTTCCTCCTGACCGGCACGATCGACCAGCAGGGCACCACGGTCGACGTCGTCTTCGAGGTCACGGCGGACTACGTCAACCTCGCGTCGACCAGCACCGCCTCGCTCGACGGCCAGTCGGTCGAGGTCGCGATGGAGATCACCGAGTGGGACGTGAAGCAGGACATCGTCGCACCGCTCTGATGCGGAGCTGATGCTGCGGGCCGGGGCTATTCGCCTCGGCCCGCAGTGCGTTCGGGGATTCACGCGGAACTCCGGGTCACGCGGAACTCCGGGTCACGCGGAATGAAGGAGATCGCGCGATTTGAAGGAGCTCGTGCCCGATCCGGTCCTTCAGGTCGGGAGATCTCCTTCGTGTCACGCGCTCAGTACATGACCGGCGGGATCTCGGCCCACACCGTGCGGTCATCGACCGAAGGCGCGGCGGGGATGCGGCCGGCACCGTCGGGTTCCGGGATCGCTGCCAGCAGAGCCTGCGTGTACGGATGCTGCGGCGCCGCCCAGAGCTGGTCCGTCGGCCCCGACTCGAGCACGCGCCCGCCGAACATCACGAACGTGCGGTCGGCGATGCGGCGGACCACCGCGAGGTCGTGCGAGATGAACAGCATCCCGGCTCCCGACTCCGCGACCAGGTCACGCATCAGGCCTGCCACACTCGTCTGCGTCGAGGCGTCGAGTGCCGAGATCGGCTCATCGGCGACGAGGAGCGATGGCCGCGCGGCCAGCGCCCTGGCGATCGCGATGCGCTGCTTCTGCCCACCCGAGAACTGGTGCGGGAAGCGGGTGCTCACGGTCGTCGGGAGGCCGACGCGCTCGAGCCACTCATCCACGGTCGATCCCTCGGCGCCGCGCGCACGGGCGGTCGCGATGCCGTCGGCGATCTGGTCGCCCACACGGCGGCGGGGGTTCAGCGACGTCGCCGGATCCTGGAACACCATCTGGATGCCGGTCATCGCGGTGGGCCGACGACGGATGCCGAGCGGTGCCACGGGCTCATCGCGGAAGAGCACCGTTCCGCCGGCGGTCTTCTCGATGCCGACGACGGCGCGGGCGAGGCTGGACTTGCCGCTGCCGGACTCACCGACGAGCGCGACGGTCTCCCCGGCGGCGACGCTGATCGACACACCGTTCACGGCGATCACGGGCGGGTTGCCGGGGTAGCGCACGACCACGTCCTGCGCGTCGAGGACTCGGACCTCACTCATCTGCGGCCTGCCCTTCCGGTGCCTCATCGATGCGCGAACCCGGCAGAGCCGCGAGCAGCATCCGCGTGTAGTCGTGCTGCGGGTCGAGGAACAGCGTCTCGCGGTCGGCGAGCTCGACCACCCGGCCGTCCTTCATGACGGCCACCCGGTCGGCGATCGCGCTCATCACACCGAGGTCGTGCGTCACGAGCAGCACGGCGAGGTTCCGCTCCACCGCGAGGTCGCGCAGCAGCTTCAGGATGCCGGCCTGCACGGTGACATCGAGGGCCGTGGTCGGCTCATCGGCCAGCAGCACCTCGGGGTCGCAGGCGAGCGCGCACGCGATGGCGATGCGCTGGCGCTGTCCGCCGGAGAACTGGTGCGGGTAGCGCTTGAGGGCTTCGGCGGGGTTCGGCACCTGCACGGTCTCGAGCAGTTCGATCGCCCGTTCTCGTGCCGCCGCGCCCTTGAGCCCGAGGTGCACGCGCATGTGGTCGGTGAGCTGGCGGCCGACCGGCAGCTGCGGGTGCAGCGACGCGGAAGGATCCTGGAACACCATCGCGATGCGCTTGCCGCGCACCCGGTTGAGGGAGCGGCGCTTGAGCCCGACGAGTTCCTCGCCGCCGAGGAGGATCGATCCTCCGGTCTTCGCCTGCCGGGGCAGCAGTCCCAGCACGGCGAGCGAGGTCAGCGTCTTGCCCGATCCGGATTCGCCGGCGAGGCCATGGATGCGACCGGCCTCGAGTTCGAGCGAGACGCCCTTGACGAGCGGGCGGCCGATGTCGATGGTCAGGTCGCGGATGCTGAGCACGCTGGATCCCTGCACGGAGGTCATGCCGCCACCCCCGTCGCCGATGCCTTGTGCTCCGCGGCCTTCTCGTGCGTGATCTCGGCCGTCGGGTCGAGCACATCGCGCATCGCGTCTCCGAGGAAGTTGAACGCCAGCACGACGGTCAGGATCGCGAGGCCGGGGAACACCCCGAGCCACCAGGCGTCGAAGTTCTGCATCGCACCCGAGATCATGGACCCCCACTCGGCGGTCGGCGGCTGTGCGCCGAGGCCGAGGAAGGAGAGTCCGGAGAGGAGCAGGATCGCCGCACCGATGTCGAGCGTCGCGAGCACCAGCACGGGCCCGGCGATGTTCGGGAGGATGTCGACGAACAGGGTGCGGGCCGGCGAGTGCCCGAGCAGTCGTCCGGCGATCACGTAGTTCTGCCCACGCAGACCCAGCACGATACTGCGGGTGACGCGGGAGTATTGCGGCCACGACACCACGATCGCCGCGATCACCGCGTTGAACAGCGACGGGCCGAGCGAGGCCGCGACCACCATCGCGAGGATCACCGTCGGGAACGCCATGAACAGGTCGGTGATGCGCATCAGGGTCTCATCGACCCAGCCGCCGAAGTAGCCGGCGACGGCGCCGATGACGGTACCGATGATCATCGCGGCGATCACGAGCATGAGCGCGAGCGGCAGGCTCACGGTCGCACCCGTCATCAGACGCGAGAAGATGTCGCGGCCGTTGCCGTCGGTGCCCAGCAGCGTGTCGATGCCCGGCGCCTGCAGGCGAGGCAGCACCTGGGCGTTCGGCGGATACGGCACCCACCACTGCGCGGTGAAGGCCACGATCACCCAGGCGCCCGCGATGACGGTGCCGATGATGCCGAGCGGGGTGCGCCAGGCGCGGGGCCAACGGAAGCGGAAGCGGCCGGCGGGCGTGGCGGCGGCGATGCGGCTCATGCGATCCTCACTCTCGGGTCGAGCACGCCGTAGAGGATGTCGACGATGAAGTTGATGAGGAGGTAGATCATGCCGACCACGAGACCGACGCCCATGATGCCGGGCAGGTCGAGGTTGGCGGCGGAGTTGTAGGCATAGGTGCCGAGTCCCGGCCAGGCGAACACCGACTCGACGAGCACGGTGCCCGAGAGCAGTGCCCCGAACGCGACACCCACCACGGTGAGGATCGGCAGCGAGGCTCCGCGGAGCACGTAGTCGAGGATCACGCGCATGGCGGGGAGCCCCTTGGCCCGGGCGGCGCGCACGTAGTCACTGCCGAGGACTTCGAGCACCGAGGTGCGGATGAAGCGGGTGAGCAGTCCGATCGTCACGAGCGAGAGCACCATGACCGGCAGCGCGAGGTGCGCGAGGGCGTCGAAGAAGCCGACAGCGTCGCCGTTCAGGAGGTAGTCGACCGTGTAGAGGCCGGTCACGCGCGGCGGCGGCGTGATCGACGGCGAGATGCGCCCGGACCCGGGAGCGATGCGCAGCTCGAGGAAGAAGACGTAGAAGCTGACGAGCGCCAGCCAGAAGGTCGGCACGCTCAGCCCGACCAGGGTCACGACCCGGATGACCTGGTCGGTGACGAGGCCGCGACGGTAGGCGGCGAGGGTGCCGAGCACGATGCTGACCGCGAGGCTGACGATGATCGCGCCGATCGCGATCTCGATGGTCGCGGGCACGGCGGTGGCGAGGTGGG
>NZ_JBLVOH010000093.1:29647-41502 GCF_053543675.1 Microbacterium umsixpiens | reverse complement strand
CCCCCCCGTGCCGAGGTCCCCGCGCAGCAGGTTCCCCATATAGATGAAGTACTGCACGAACAGTGGCTGGTCGAGTCCGTTCGCCTTGATGAACGCCTCGCGCGTCGCCGGGTTCTGCGACGCGCCCTCACCGAGCGCGGCCGAGACCGGGTCTCCCGGCACCAGGTTGGTGAGCGCGAACGTCACGATCGTCACGCCCACCAGCAGGAGCAGGGACGTGCCCGCCCGCCGCAGCAGGTATCCGACCAGAGGCGATCGGCGCCGCTGCGCCTGCCTCTGCACTGCCACTGTCGTCATGGGATGTCCGCTCAGCCGGCGGGCGTGATCTCGGCGATGTCCATCTCCCAGACGGAGTTGTACACCGCACCGCTCACGCTGTCGGCCGACGAGATGTTGCGACCCGGGACGATCAGCGGGACGAACGGGCCCTCGGCCTGCATCGCCTCGGCGAACTCGGTGAACGCGGCCGTGCGCTGCTCGGGGTCGGTCGCCGCGGCAGCACCGGCGGCGATTCCGGCGATCTCGGGGTTGGCCTCAGCAGCCCAGCCGGCACGGAGTCCGACCTTCAGGCCGGGCGCGAAGGGCAGGAAGTTCGCGGAGTCCGCGTAGTCCGGACCCCAGAACCACAGGCCGAAGCCCTCGGTGCCGTTGACGTAGGAGTCGAGCTCGGTCGCGAAGGGCGCGGGGGCCAGCTCCACCGTGATGCCGGCATCCTCGAGCTGCGCCTGGATGCGCTCGGCGAGCGGGGTGAACTCCACGCCGCCGACCGGGTAGTCGTTCGGGAACTTCAGCTGGAGGGTCTGACCCGTGTAACCGGCCTCGGCGAGTGCCGCCTCGGCCTTGTCCAGGTCCTGATCTACGCCGGACTCCAGGGCGCCTTCGAATCCGGGCGGGATGACGCCGGTCGCCTGCACGGAGCCGGCGCCGGCCAGTTCGAGCAGCGCGTCGTAGTCGAGCGCGTAGCGGATCGCCTCGGACATCTTGACGTTCGCCAGCTCACCGGCGACGGCCTCGGACTGGTTCAGCAGGAGGAAGATGGTCTGCCCGGAGGGAACCGAGTCGACCGTGACACCGTCGCCGAGGCCGGCAACCTGGTCGCCGTTGAGGTCCATCGCGACCATCGAGTCGCCACCCTTGAGGTTGGCGAGCTGCGTGGCGCTCTCGGAGACGTTGCGGACGACGACGCGTTTGAACGCCGCCTCCTCGTCGCCGTTGTACTCATCGCTCTTCGTCAGCACGACCTGCGAGCTGAGGTCGAGGGTGTCGAGGACGAAGGGACCGGAACCCGCGGACTCGCCGTCGAGGAACTTCTGCGCCGAGTCGGTGCCGTCGGTCGTGCCGCCGTTCTCGATCACCACGTCGGAGTTGACGATGCCGAGCGCCGGGTTCGCGAGGATCGCGGGCAGCTGGAGCAGCGGGGTCTCGGACGTGATCTGGATCGTCTTGTCGTCGACCTCGGTGATGGTGAGGCCGCCGAGCAGGAAGTTCGGCTTGGCGTCGGCCATGCCCTGGATGCGCTGCAGCGAGAAGACGACGTCCTTCGCCTCGATCGGCGAGCCGTCGGAGAAGACGCGGTCACCCTCGAGCGTGAACGTGAACTCGGTCGCTTCGTCGTTCTGCTCCCACGAGGCGAGGCCGGGCACCGGGGTCGAGACGTCGGAGCCCTCGAAGTCGACCAGGGTCTCGTACAGCGCCTTCGCGATCATGTTGCCGGTCGGGTCGTAGGTGTGACCCGGGTCGGCCGTCTCGATCGAGAACGCGGTGTCGATGACGAGCGAGTCGGAGCCGGAGGAGTTGCCGTTACCGGCCGAGTTCCCTCCCGAGCATCCGGCGAGCGCGAAGATCGCGACCGCTCCGAGCGCGATGACCGGCGTGATACGGCGTGACGACATGAGGACCTCCAGGGGCGAGGAGTACATTCGGGTGAGTCGCCACCGATGTGGACGACCGGGGTTCAGATTCGCATCATATGCGACGATGTGTCCAGCGAGTGGGCGTGGTCCCCGCACGCTCTGTCCAGAACGTCGGTCGTGAGGAGCAATATGTCCAGCAAGGATGCGGATCAGTCGAAGCATTCTGGACGAAGTGCCGCCCCATTGGACGAGACGGCATACAGAATCCTCGATGTGCTGCGTGATAACGGTCGCGTCTCGATCGCCGCTCTCGCCGACAAGGTCGGCATCTCCCGCGCGAGTGCGTACACACGGGTCGAGTCGCTGGTGCACGACGGCGTCATCACGGGCTTCAGCGCCCGGGTCGATCAGGCCAAGGCCGGACTCTCGATCGGCGCACTCGTGTTCGTCACGGTGATGCCGCAGGCCTGGGCGTCGTTCCGCGAGCGCGTGCTCGAGATGCCCGATGTCGAGTGGTGCGCCATCACCACCGGAGAGCACGACGCGATGCTGCTCATCCGCGCTGTCGATGTGAGCGGTGTGCACGAGTTCTCCACGGGGGTGATCGCCCAGCTCCCCGAGGTGCGGACCGTGGTCAGCGTGGTCGTGCTCGACGAGGTGATCCGCCGCCCCTACCTGCTGCCGGCCGATCTGCCCGAGCGCAGCACCGAGATCCCGCTCGGGATGACGCGCTGGACGCCGGCCACGGCGGGCCGGGACGCGCTGCCCCCGCGTTGAGCCCCGCGACCCGCGACCCGCTGAGGCGTCAGGCCGCGATCTCCTCGCACACGCTGAGCTGCGGGAGTCCGTGCATCTCGTAGTGCTCGACCAGGCGGATGCCGCCGTCGTCGGTGAGCTCGAGCTCACTCTCGCCGTCCCCCGTCACGACGGTGCCGTCGGCCTTGAGCACGTGCACGAAAGACACCCAGATCGTGTCAGCGGTGCGGGTGCCGACGAACTTGCCGAACGTGACCGTGTCGCCCTCGTATCCGCCCCAGATCGCGCCGTCGCGCTCGAAGTACTCGAAGATGCTGGGCGATTCGGGGTCGACCGCAGAAGTCGTGGACGAGACCATCCGGAAGCGGCGGCCGTCGAGGGAGGGGAGGGTTGCTGTCGCAGTCACACCCTCGATTATGCGGGATACGTCGGCCACCATCACCCGCGTCGGGTGATCCGGCCGCCGGGCTCCTCGCCTCCATCCTTAGGCTGTGCCGCAAGAGGCGACGTGTGCCCCGTCGCCGAGAGTCGTAGGAGTGTCATGTCCGACCTGCAGCGTTCCAGCCTTCCGATCCCCGACCTGGCGTACACCGGCACGGTCACCTACGACGCGACTGATCCGGACACCGCGTTCCCTCCGATCACCCCGGTGCGACCGCCCGAGGGGGCGCCGAACGTGCTGGTCGTCCTCATCGACGACACCGGCTTAGGGGCATCGAGCGCGTTCGGTGGCCCCGTGCACACGCCGAACTTCGAGCGCGTCGCGGCCGCGGGACTGAAGTACACGCGCTTCCACACGACGGCCCTGTGCTCGCCGACTCGGGCGGCCCTGCTCAGCGGCCGCAACCACCACACGGTCGGGATGGGCGGCATCACCGAGATCGCGACCTCGGCGCCGGGCTACAACTCGCTGCGACCGAACAGCTGCGCGCCGCTGGCGGAGACGCTCAAGCTCAACGGATACAACACCTCGCAGTTCGGCAAGTGCCACGAGGTCCCGGTGTGGCAGGCGAGCGCGATCGGACCGTTCGACGGCTGGCCGACGCCCGGCAACGGCTTCGAGTACTTCTACGGTTTCCTCGGCGGCGAGACGAACCAGTGGTATCCGGCCATCTACGAGAACACGACCCCCATCGAACCCTGGGGGACGCCGGAGGACGGCTACCACTTCATGGGCGACATGACCGACAAGGCGATCGCTTGGGTGCGGGAGCAGAAGTCGCTCGCCCCCGAGGTGCCGTTCTTCACCTACTTCGCTCCCGGCGCCACGCACGCTCCGCACCACGTGCCCGCCGAATGGGCCGACAAGTACAAGGGCCAGTTCGATCAGGGCTGGGACGAGATCCGCAAGGAGACCTTCGCCCGTCAGCTCGAGCTCGGCGTCATCCCGCCCGACGCCGTGCTCACCGAGCGCAGCCCCGGCATCCCCGCCTGGGACGAGATGAGCGATCTGATCAAACCCGCCCTGGCCCGGCAGATGGAGGTGTACGCCGGATTCCTCGACTATGCCGACCATCACGTCGGCCGTCTGCTCGACGCATACGAAGAGCTCGGCATCCTCGACGACACCCTGGTCTACGTGATCATCGGCGACAACGGCGCGAGCGCCGAGGGGTCGATGCACGGCACGACCAACGAGAGCTTCACAATCAACCACATGAACGAGATCGAGACCGAGCAGTACGTCGCCGACCACATCGACGACATCGGCACGCCGAGCTCGTACAACCACTACGCGGTCGGCTGGGCGCACGCCATGGACACCCCGTACCAGTGGACCAAGCAGGTGGCCAGCCACTGGGGCGGCACCCGCAACGGCACGATCGTCAGCTGGCCGAACGGCGGAGTGGAGAAGGGCGGCATCCGCAACCAGTTCAGTCACGTGATCGACGTCGCCCCGACCGTGCTCGCCGCAGCCGGCATCCCGGAGCCGACCACCGTCAACGGTGTGACCCAGCGTCCCTACGAGGGGACGCCCATGAACTACACCTTCGCGGATGCCGACGCCGCCGAGCAGCACGAGACGCAGTACTTCGAGATGCTCGGCAACCGCGCGATCTACCACAAGGGGTGGACGGCCGTGGCGAAGCACAAGGACCCCTGGCTGGCCTCGTCACACGGCCTCGATGACGACGTGTGGGAGCTCTACAACGTCGAGGAGGACTGGACCCAGTCGAACGATCTCGCGGCAGCAGAGCCTGAGCGCCTGGCGCACCTGCAGCGCCTCTTCCTCATCCAGGCGGCCCGCTTCAACGTGCTCCCGCTCGACATCCGGTCCGCCGAGCGGATGAATCCCGACATCGCCGGGCGCCCGCAGCTCATCACCGGCGACTCGCAGAAGTTCTACCCGGGCATGAAGCGCATGAGCGAGAACTCGACGATCAACATCAAGAACAAGTCGTGGACCGTCACCGCGCAGGTCTCGGTGCCGGATGCGGGTGCCGACGGCGTGCTCATCGCCCAGGGCGGCGCCTACGGCGGCTGGTCGTTCTATGCGAAGGACGGCAATCTCGCCTTCGCGTACAACCTGCTCGGTATCGATGTCGACATCGTGCGCTCCGACTCCCCGGTCCCGACCGGCGAACAAGAGGTGCGCGCCCACTTCGCGTACGACGGCGGCGGGCTCGCCAAGGGCGGCACCGTCACCCTCTACGCCGGCGACGAGAAGATCGGTGAGGGTCGTGTCGAGAAGACGATCCCGTTCCAGTTCACGTTCGACGAGACGGTCGACGTCGGCAGCGACCTGGCCTCCCCGGTGTCGCCCGACTACGGCGCGACCGGAAACGGATTCACGGGCACGATCGAGTGGGTGCGCATCGACCTCGGTGATGACGACCACTCCCACCTGATCGACGACGAGCACAAGCTCGCGGTCGCCATGCTCAAGCAGTAGCCGAAGGCGGCCCGAGACGGCGTGCGATCACCGATCACACGCCGTCTCGTCATTTCCCGCCGTCAGGACCGCGCCATTCGTCTTCGAGGAGCGCGTAGACGAGCAGGGTTGCCCACTCGTCCTTGAACCACTCACTCTCCACGAACCGCGCTTCGCGCCGGAAGCCGAGCCGTTCGACGACCCGCGCGGATGCCGTGTTGCGGTCGTCGATCCGTGCCGCGATGCGGTGCAGGCCGAGTCCGTCGAAGCCGAGCGCGAGCAGTGCGGCGACGGCCTCGGTCGCGTAGCCGCGGCCGGCGACGCGAGGGTCGAAGATGTAGCCGACCTCGCCCGCACGGTCCTTCTCACTGCGCCAGAACAGCACCACGTCGCCGACGAGCGCGCCGGTCTCACGCTCCTCGACGGCGAGACTCACGGCGTCGCCCTCGTTGTCGAAGCGCGTGTTCGACCAGATCGTGGCGATGCGCCGCTCGATGTCGGCGAATTCCAGCGGTCCGTAGGGCACGTAGCGCACGGAATCCGGGTCGGACTTGTAGGTGTGCATGGCGGCGGCGTCATCGGGGGTGATCGGACGCAGGATCAGGCGTTCGGTGCGGATCGGATACTCCGGGGCGAACGCACGGGACGAAGGCGCGGCTGTCGGGGACACGGGTCTCACCTTACGGCCGGGTAGCGTGGTCGCATGGAGTGGATGTCTGATCCCTCGGCGGGAGCCTGGGTGCGCGAGCGACTCGACACGGACCTCGAGACGATGCATTCGGTGGTCCCGCGCGGTTTCGCCGCCTATGCGCGGATCCTGCATCCGGCGATCGTCCGCTCGCTCCCGGACCGTGCGGTGCCGACCTCGGACGAGTGGGACCGGCTGCCCGAGTCGGAGCAGCAGGCGCTGCGCGGGCAGTTCGTCGACGAGCCTGCCACCTGGGCGCAGACGGCCGCTGCCTTCGACACGACCCTGCACCCGCTCGCACAGTGGCACCGGATCGTGCGGACACCGACCGATGAGGACTGGCGCACGCGGATCGCTCCGGACGGTCGCGAGTTCTCCGCCCCGCTGGAGGGCGAGCTCGCCCCGGAGCACCTGGCGGCCATCGCGACGCACCTCGTGGACCACACGCAGACTCCGGATGCCGGCTACGCCGCGCTCTGGGAGGGACGCGGCGATCTGTTCGGCTTCTACGGCATCACCCCGTCCGGCGGTTCCCCGACCTTCACGGACGACCCGAACCATCAGGCGATGCTCGATCGCAGCACGCACGATCCGTTCAACAACGTCTTCCGCAAACCCACCTGGCAGGAGGGCATCCTCTCGCGCGAGATCTCCGAGGGGCCGCGCCTCCGGCTCCCGATGCGCGATCACGTGCTGTTCTCGGCGCCGCCGCGCGCCTTCGCCGACCCGGAGTGGGCCCGGCAGGTTCCGTGGCGCGATCGCATCGCGGAAGAGCGCGGGTTCCCCCGGCCGCCCCAGAGCCCGAGCCTGCTGTGGCCCGAGGATCACGCCTGGGTGATGGTGAGCGAGGTCGACTTCGACTCGACGATCGTGGCCGGCTCCTCCGCGCTGATCGACGCGCTCTGCGCCCACGAGCGGCTCGAGGCCTTCGCGATCCCGGAGGGCGCCGACCTCACCTGGGACGCCGACACGGTGAACCGATGACCTCGCCGCAGGCGACCTTCGACGCGCGACCGCTCACCGACCCGGTCGATGCGGCCGCCGTGCGGGCCTTCGCCGCGGAGCTGCGTTCGCGTCCGTCGTCGCGGACGTCGGCATCCACCGTCATCGGCATCGTCGCCGTGGCGATCGCCGCGGTCGTACTGATCCCGGTCATGGTCAGCGTGATCGTGAGCATCGCGTCGCTCGGCGGAAGCCCGTCGGCGATGGCGATCCCGCTGGTGCTGATCGTCCTGCTGCTGGCGGCCGCGGGCGTCATGATCTGGATGGGCGTGCGCAACGCGCGGGCCACGCGGTACCGGCTGCATCGGTTCGCGCAGGCGAACGGCATGTCGTACGAGCCGAAGGTGGCCGACCCTCCCCTGCCCGGCATGATCTTCAGCCTCGGCCGGTCGCGGCAGTCGACCGACCTGCTGCGGGGCACGAGGCCGCGCTTCGTGGAGTTCGGCAACTACCAATACACGGTGCAGTCGGGGAAGAACTCGACCACCTACCGCTGGGGCTATGTCGCGGTGAAGCTCGACGTACCGCTGCCGAACATCGTGCTCGATGCGAAGGGCAACAACGGCTTCGGCTCGAACCTGCCCGCCTCGTTCCACAAGGAGCAGCGCCTGTCGCTCGAGGGCGACTTCGACCAGCACTTCACCCTGTACTGCCCGTCCGGCTACGAACGCGATGCGCTCTACCTGTTCACGCCCGACATCATGGCGCGGTTCATCGACAACGCGGCGCAGCTCGACGTCGAGATCGTCGACGACTGGCTCTTCCTGTACACGCAGCGCAAGGTGTCGACGCTCGATCCCGCCACCTGGGCCTGGCTGTTCGGCACGGTCGGCGCGCTGCTGACGAAGTTCGATCAGTGGGCGCGGTGGCGCGACGAGCGCCTGGTCGCCGAGAACCCGGGCGCCACGGCATCCGCAACGGTTCCAGGCCAGGCGCTGCCGTTCGCTGCGCCGGCGGGCCTGCTCACGCCGCCGCCGGGCGTCGCACCGCAGGGACGACGGCTCAAGCGCGGCGGCACGTGGCTGCCGCTGATCGTCGTGATCGCGTTCGCCGCGTTCTGGTTCCTGAGCCGCATGAACTGAGGCGGAGTCCGAGTGTGGGGGTGGGTGTCGGCTGGGGACCGAACTCCCACCCCATCCCCCCTCGGGATCGAAAGAAGATCGACTCTCCCTCCGCATGGCGGCTGAGCCGCCCCGCCCATGGTCAGCTGGGGACTGACACCTCTGGGCGTATACCCGAATGGTATACCGGATGGGGTTGCAACGCGTTGCATCCATGCGCCGGAATGCGCTTTCTAGCGCGGGGTCAGCTCCGGGCGCCGCCCCGGACCCGCGCCCACCGACCCGCGAGCTCGTCGAGGGACCGGTCGAGCGACAGCCACGCATCGGCATCGCGCATGGCCGCACCGATCCGCTCGGCGTTCGCGCGATAGGAGGGGTCCGACCGCACGCGCTCCACGGCGCGCGCGACCTGCGCCGGCGTCGCGGTGCTCGTGCGCAGATTCACCCCGGCACCCGACCAGCCCACTCGCGCACAGACCTCGACCTTGTCCTCGGTCTGCCCGGCGACCACGAGCGGAACCCCGTGCGCGAGCGCCTGCTGCACGCCGCCGTAGCCGCCGTTGGTGACCAGCACATCGACGAGGGGCAGCAGACGGTCGTACGGAAGGTACTCGGCGACGCGCACGTTGTCGGGCAGCTTTCCGGCCAGCGCATCGACCGGGCGGCCACCCGTCGACACCACGACCAGGGCATCGGATGCGGCGAGCGCGGCGATCGTCGGCTGCACGAGCTGCCCGAAGTCGGAGTTGGCGATGGTCCCCTGGGTGACGTGCACGATCGGCCGTGAACCGTCGAGCTCGGACCACCACTCCGGCAGGACGGGGTCGGACGGCGACGGCGGCAGCGGTCCCGCGAAGTGCACGGTGGCGGGAAGGTCGGGGCGCGAGTACTCGAACTCGGGCACGGTGAACTGCACGTAGGCGTCGGCACGGCCCGCCCAGTCGAGCACGAAGCCGCCGAGGTCGCGGCCGACCTCGCGCCGCGCCATCGCGTCGGCCTCCTTCTGGACTCCACCGAAGATCGCGCGCTCGGCGACCGTGCGGAGGGCGGCGTTGCGCAAGCGGCCGAGGGGGCCGGGCATCGGGGTGACACCGAGCCCGAACGGCGCCGTGTCGGCGCTGCGCGCCCCGAGCGGGAAGATGCCGAGCACCACGACGGGCGGCCTCTCGTGCGCGGGCAGCAGCTGCAGGAGCGCCCCGCCGACGAAGAGCGGCTCGGTGAGGACGGCGTCGACGGGGCGGGCTTCGAGTTCGGCGCGGATCGCGGCGAGCTGCGCGGCGCCGGGGCGGACGAAGAGGTTGCTCATGTCGAACCGCAGGGCTGCGGGACCGGTGAGCCCCCGACGCTCGGGGAACGCGCCGTCGGCGTCGTCGAGATCGACATCGGCGTCGACGGGCAGCGGGAGGAAGCGCGCACCAGCGGCCTGCACGCGTTCGGCATAGCGGCCGCTCGTGAGGAAGCTCACGTCGTGGCCGCGGGAGAGGAGGTGGCGAGCGATCTGCAGCAAGGGCACGACATGGCCGTGCGCGGGCGTGCAGGTGATGAGGTAGCGGGACATGGCGGATTCTTTCCCTAAGATCGGATGTACCGTCGTAGTATTCATCACCCTGTTAGGAAAGTCAATGGTTGAGGCCACTCCCCGTGCCTACCGATCGGAACTGCGCGCCCGCCAGGCGCAGGAGACCCGCGCGCGCATCGTCGCCGCATCCGCCCGCCTGTTCGCGACGCAGGGATATCAGGCGACCACGATCGCCGCGATCGCCCGGGAGGCAGGAGTGTCCGCCGAGACCGTGAAGACGACGGCCGCGAAGGCCGAGCTGCTGATCGCCGCATTCGAGACCACGTTCTCGGGATCGGAGGGCGCGGATTCCCTCGCCGACACCGAGGTCGCCGCCGGCTTGCTCGAGCTGCCGGACGAGGCCTTCCTCGATGTGGTGCTGACCCAGATCACCACTGCGAACGCGCGAGGTCACGGGCTGTGGACGGTGCTGCTCGGTGCCGCACTCTCCGACCCGGTCGTCGACGCCGCCCTGCACCGCATCCTGGCGCGGCGCGGCGCGGACTACCGCATGTTGGTCTCGGAGCTGCGACGGCGCGGCATCGCCGCCCCCGGCATCGATGAGGCGACGACAGCCGACGCCCTGTCGTTCCTGCTCTCCCCCGAGAGCTACCAGCAGCTCGTCGCGCAGTCCGGGTGGACCACCGACCGCTACGCCGCGTGGCTGCGCGCGGCGGTCGATGCCGAGATCACGGCGACGAGGCTGTCTCCCGCTGACTAGAGGACCCCAACCACCCGTGACGTCTGCCTCCGCTGCCTCTCGCCCTACAACTGGCCCAACGCGGCGCTCAGCGCCATGTTGGCGACGACGAACGCGATCAGCGTGAGGGCGACGCCACTCGTCGGGATGATCCAGGACCTTCGGATTCGAGACCTGAAGTAACCGTAGGAGCCTGCGGCGACGATGAAGAGCGAGAGATCCGTCCACCAGAACGCGTGAGTGGACGAGCCTATTGCGGGATAGTCGCAGCGAGCCGTGCACCCAGCGATCTCGAGAATCCTCATGAAGATGAACAGCGCAGCCACCACCGACACGAAGACGTGGATCCACATGACGTGGTCGCCCGGCAGGCTCCGGTTGCGGCGCTGGTCGTCCATTTCTCTCCTCACGGTTCGTGTCAGAGTACGAGACTCCCGTTCGCGTGAGCATCCGAGTGCGTCACTCCGGGGACTCGGATGCCCCGTCACAGCGCGAGGGTCGCGCGGGCGTCGTTCACCAGGAGGAAGAGGGTGCGACGCGCATCCGGGAAGGCGGTGAAGCCGAACCGCTCGTAGAACGGGACGATCTCGTCGTTGATCGCGTGCACCAGGATGGCGCGGACGCCGATGGCGTCTGCGGCTTCGAGCGCCCGCATCGTCGCGTGCTGCAGAAGCGAGAAACCCAGGCCGCAGCCCGAGTACTCCTGATCCACGGCCAGTCGCCCCAACAACACGATAGGAACGGACGCTGGCATGCCGGCGGCGAGCGGTGGCGGTCCGTCTCCTCGGTCGATGGCGCTGGAGGCCAGGCAGTAGTACCCCGCAACCCTCCCCTCCCGCGTCACCGAGACCATCGTGCGCGAGGCGCCGCTCTTCTCATTCGAGCGGGCCCGGCCGCGCAGCCAGATATCGAGGCTCTCCTCGCCGCAGCGGAAGTCGGACAGCTTGTCGCCGGACGCAAGGGGCCGCGGCGTCAGGAACTCAGTCAACGAAGACGGATTCACGTCTCAGCAGCTCGCGGAGGCCCTCGACGGTGCGTGGCGGGCGTTCCATCACCTCGATGAAGGCGTCGAACCGCACGGCATCGACGAGCAATCGGCGTTCGCGCTCGATGACCTCCTGTGCTCGCTCCACGAGGACGGAAGCCGAGAAGTCGGTCACGGTACGACCTTCGATCGCGGCCGCCTCTTCGATCGTCTCCTTCTGATCCGCCGTGACGCGGAACTCCAGACGGGCGCTCTTCAGCGGAGAAGTCGAGGTGCTCATGAAGTCGAGTGTACGGCAGATCGCCGTACACATGGGAGCCTCCGTGCGGCTGAGCGACGGAACTCGTTATCCCGGGTGACGGGTTCGGCCCCGATGGGGA
>NZ_JBLVOH010000093.1:10135-29627 GCF_053543675.1 Microbacterium umsixpiens | reverse complement strand
GGTCCTCACATCAGACCTACCCCGGCATCTCCCGATAAAAGGCGGAGGCGCCCCCCTGTGTCGGGCGAGCCGCCTACTGGGCGGGCCCAGAGGGCGTTACGCCTGCGCTACCGCGCGACGTCGGCGAAGGATCCACATCGACATGAGAACGACAAGTCCCAAAACCAGTACGACGCCATCGATGAACAAGAAGATCCGCCATCCCTCATCGACTGCGGTAGCGGCTGCACCAAACGCCATGCACGCGGCGAGGAAAACGAAGATCCAGCCGGCCAACGCACGACCAAGCGACTGCGCCCGAATGGGCTTACGTTCTGCACTCACGGCTTCATTCCTCTCCATCGTCAGCATGTGAAGTACCCATCAGACATTCCGGATATGCATGGTGCTCTTCCGTTGTCCAGCAGACTCCAGGACAAAGAGTCATGAGCTATAACGCTACGTGATAATCCGACCGCACTGACGAACCCGTGGCTGAGCGCGGGACCTCGTTACCCCGAGTGACGGGTCCGGCCCCACCCCGTTCTGCATGCCGGAGAATTGAGAGTGATGTCTGAACGCGAAGAGCACACCCAGTGGCAGGCCGAGCGCCGCGCCTCCGTCACGTCTGCCACCGGCAACCTCGCCCTGGTCGAGACGCGCTGGACCGGCGAGCTCCCCGACCTGGATGCGGCGCAGCGCGCCGCGTCCCCCACCGAGACCGTGACGCCGCTCCAGCGCACGGACATCGAGACCGGCCAGGCGGAACACGGCCTGCGCGTCTGGGATGCCGACGCCCCCGCCATCCGCGCGTTCGACCGCATCGACACGTACGAGTACGACCCGGCGTGGGTGCTCGAGGGCCACTTCACCCCCGTCTCCGGTAACCGCCGGGTCTCATTCGAGCACATCCGCGACAACGGCGGTACCCGCGACCTCGTCGTCCCCGGCGACATCCGCCTCGAGCTGAACGGCCGCGAGTACGACCTCGCCGCCTTCGACGACGGCGGCACGCTGCTGCTCGTCTTCGGCGACGAGACCAACGGCTCGGAGACCTACGGATCCGGTCGCTTCCTGTTCGTCCAACTGCGCGACGACGAGGGCTCCGTGACCCTCGACTTCAACCGCGCGTTCGTGCCGCCCTGCGGCTTCAGCGCCCAGTACAACTGCCCGCTGCCGCCGGCATCCAACCGCTTCCCCCTGCCTATCCGAGCAGGCGAGAAGAACGTCGTCTTCCGCGACGGCTTCGACATCTATGCGGCCTGAGCCGCACACTCTCACCCTGGAGTAGTCATGAGAAGAACTCGCATCCTCGGCGCGCTCGGCGCCGTCGCCACGCTCGCCCTCGTGGCCGGCTGCGCGTCGGGCACGACCGACGACGCCTCGAGCGAAGACGCCACCATCTTCATCGGCTCGCTGTACGAGCCCACCAACCTGAGCAACACCCAGGGTGGCGGCCAGGGCGTGACCGAGGCTCTCACCGGCAACGTCTACGAGGGCCTGTACCGGCTGACGGACGACGGTGAGGTCGAACCCCTGCTCGCCGAAGACGCCCAGGTGTCCGACGACGGTCTGACCTACACGATCACGCTGCGCGACGACGTGACCTTCCACTCGGGCGACCCGCTCACCTCCACCGACGTGAAGTCGAGCGTCGAGGCCGTCACGGCCGAGGATTCGGTCTCCGCGCGCAAGTCGAGCTTCGGCGTGATCGCCGACATCGCCACCCCCGACGACACGACGGTCGTCTTCACGCTGTCGCAGCGGTCGATCTCGTTCCTCTACAACCTCAGCTACGTCTGGATCGTGAACGACGAGGCCGGCGACATCACCAGCACCGAAGACGGCACCGGCCCGTACACGCTCGACGAATGGAAGAAGGGCTCGACCCTCACCCTCGAGCGCTGGGACGACTATTGGGGCGAGCCCGCCAAGAACGGCGAGGCCGTCTACACGTACTTCACCGACGCGACGGCCGAGAACAACGCGCTGCTCACGGGTGAGATCGACGTGATCACCAGCGTGCAGGGCCCCGACTCGCTCGCGCAATTCGACAACGACGAGTACGTGATCAGCGAGGGCACCTCGACCACGAAGGAGCTGCTCGCGTTCAACGACCGCGTCGCCCCCTTCGACGACGCCCTCGTGCGCAAGGCGATCTACTCCGCGATCGACACGAAGAAGCTGCTCGAATCGATCTGGGGCGACTACGGCACCCTGATCGGCTCGATGGTTCCCCCGACCGACCCCTGGTACGAAGACCTCACCTCGGTGAACCCGTACGACGTGGAGCTCTCGAAGGACCTGCTCGCCCAGGCGGGCTACGCCGACGGCTTCACGTTCACCCTCGACACGCCGAGCTACGACCCGCACCCCGCCGTCGCGGAGTTCCTGCAGTCCCAGCTCGCCGAGGTCGGCATCACGGTCGAGATCAACACGATCAGCGCCGACGAGTGGTACACGAAGGTCTTCAAGGAGCAGGACTTCGAAGCCACCCTCCAGGAGCACGTGAACGACCGCGACGTGGTCTGGTACGGCAACCCCGAGTTCTACTGGGGCTACAACGACGCCGACGTGCAGAAGTGGGTCGCCGACGCCGAACAGGCCACCACGACCGACGAGCAGACGGCCCTGCTGAAGCAGGTCAACGAGAAGATCGCCGCGGATGCCGCGAGCGTATGGTTGTACCTGTACCCGCAGATCGTGGTCGCCTCCAGTGACCTCAGCGGGTACCCGGTCAACGGCCTGAACTCGCAGTTCTTCGCCTACGACATCGTCAAGTCCTGACGTGCGAGGGGATGCCGCGCGTCGGCATCCCCTCGTCATCCTGAGAACACATGCTCGCCTACCTGCTGCGCCGCCTCGCGTTCCTCGTGGTGTCGCTCGTCGTCGCCATGGTCGCGATCTTCGTGCTGCTGCGCCTGCTTCCCGGCGACCCGGCCAACGCGCTGCTCTCGGTGAACGCGACCCCCGAGCAGATCGCCGCGGCCCGCGAGCAGGTCGGCTCCGACCAGCCCCTGCTGCAGCAGTTCACGACGTGGGCGGGGCAGCTGCTCCGCTTCGACCTCGGTGAATCGTTCCTGAGCTCGCGTCCCGTCGGACCCGACATCGCCGACCGCCTCGCCGTGACCATTCCGCTCACGCTCATCGCCTTCACGATCGCCCTGCTGGTCTCCCTCGTGATCGGCATCACCGCGGCCGTGAAGTCCGACCGCTGGTACGGCATCGTGCTCTCGGGGTTCGCGCAGCTCGGTGTCGCCGTCCCGGTGTTCTGGGTCGGCGTCGTGCTCGTCTGGGTGTTCGCGCTCGGACTCGGCGTCCTGCCCTCCGGCGGCTTCCCGCGTGACGACTGGGAGGACCCCGCCGACGCGCTGCGATCGCTCGCCCTGCCGATCACCACGATCGTGATCGTCATGAGCGCCTCCCTCAGCCGATATGTGCGCTCGGCCACTCTCGATGTACTCGGCAGCGACTACCTGCGCACCGCTCGCGCCGGAGGCTCCGGCATGGGTGAGGCGCTGCTGCGTCATGGTGTGCGCAACGGCGCGGTGCCGGTCGTCGCGATCCTCGGCATCGAGCTGTCGACGACTCTGCTCGGCGCGGTCGTCGTCGAGAGCGTGTTCACCCTCCCCGGGCTCGGCAGCCTGCTGCTGTCGGCCATCGAGCAGCACGACTTCCAGGTCATCCAGGGCGTTCTCGTCGTCAGCACCCTCTTCGTTCTGCTCGTCGGATTCGCCGCCGACATCGTGCAGCGCCTGATCGACCCGCGCCTGCGCACGAGCGTCTCGGGGAACCGATGAGCCGCGTCGCCGAACAGTTGATCACCGGATCCGTTCCCGTGCGCCGGCGTCCGAAGGCGACCCTCGTCATCGGGATCGTGCTCACGGGCCTCATCGTGCTGATGGCGCTGGTCTCCCTGTTCTGGCTTCCGTGTCCGCTCGCCGACACCAGCGGCGGCCGTCTCGAAGGACCGAGCACGCTGCACCTGCTCGGAACCGACCGACTCGGTCGCGACCTGCTCTCGCAGCTGATGTGGGGCGCGCGGATCGCCCTCATCGTCGGAACCTGCTCGGTCGCGATCGCGGCTGTCCTCGGCACGATCATCGGCCTCCTCGCCGCCTTCGCCCGGCCCTGGGTCGATGACACGCTCTCGGCCGGACTCGACGTGGTGATCGCCTTCCCCGTGCTGCTGCTCGCGATGCTGGTCGTCGCCGTCCAGGGTGCGTCGTTGTGGTCGGCGGTGCTCGCGATCGGGCTCGCGATGTCGGCGGTGGTCGCGCGTCTCACCCGTATCCTCGCGCGTCGCGTGCTGCAGGAGCAGTTCGTCACGGCGGCCCGCACGAGCGGCACGAGCGTGATCGGAATCGTGTTCCAGCACGTGCTGCCGAACATCGCGCCGACGCTCGCCGTGAGCCTCGCGCTGCAGTTCGGCGCTGCCGTGCTCGCGGAGGCGAGCCTGTCGTATCTGGGCCTCGGCGCGCCGCCGCCCAACGCCTCGTGGGGGCGGATGCTGCAGGAGGCGCAGGGCACCGTGCTCACGGCTCCCGTCGGCGCGATCGCTCCCGGTGTCGCGATCATCGCGCTCGTGCTCGGTGTGAACTTCCTCGCCGACGGTCTGCGCGACCTCGCCGACCCGACCCGCAGGAGGAGCCGATGAGCCTTCTCGATGCCACCGGCCTCACCGTCCGCTCCTCGTCCGGCGCGCTCGTGCGCGACGTGTCGTTCTCGCTCGGGGCCGGCGAGCGCCTGGGGCTGATCGGAGAGTCCGGTTCGGGCAAGTCGCTGACCTCGTTGGCGGTCACCGGGCTGCTGCCGGATGCCCTCGTCGCGTCGGGTTCCGTGCTGCTCGACGGGCATCAGGTCGTCGGCGCTCGGGATGCCGACCTCCAGCCGCTGCGCGGCCCGGTGGCGCAGATCGTTTTCCAGGAGCCGCTCACCGCTCTCGATCCGCTGATGCGGGTCGGCCGGCAGGTCGCCGAACCACTGCGCCGCCATCTCGGGCTGCGTGGCGCCGAGCTGCATGCGGCTGTCGCGGCGGCCCTCGACGAGGTCGCCCTGTCGGAACCGCGGTTCGCGCGCGCCTACCCGCACGAGCTGTCGGGTGGTCAGCGTCAGCGCGTGGCGATCGCCATCGCCCTCGCCGCCAAACCGCAGCTGCTCATCGCCGACGAGCCGACGACGGCGCTCGACGTCACGGTGCAGGACGGCGTGCTCGCGCTGCTGGAGCGGCTGGTCGCCGAACGGGGTATGGCGCTGCTGTTCATCAGCCACGACCTGGCCGTGGTCTCGCGCATGGTCGATCGCATCGTGGTGCTGCGCGACGGAAGTGTCGTCGAGGCGGGGCCGGTGGCCCAGGTGCTGCAGGAGCCGGCGGAGCCGTACACGCGGATGCTGGTCGACAGCGCCCGCGCCCTCGACGCGTACCTCGACGCCGGGGAGGGCACGCGATGACGATCCTCGAACTGCAAGGCGCCGGATTCGCGTACGGTTCCCGCCGGGTGCTGGACGACATCTCCGTGAGCCTCTCCGAGGGCGACTCGCTCGGTCTCGTGGGCGAGTCGGGTGCGGGCAAGTCCACGATCCTGCGGCTGATGCTCGGCCTCGCCGCTCCGCGCGATGGCCAGGTGCTGTTCGACGGCGCACCCCTGTCGTTGCGTGACCGCGCCCAGATGCGGCGGTTCCGCGCGAGCGTGCAGCCCGTCTTCCAGGATCCGTACTCGTCGCTCGACCCCCGCCAGCGCATCGACCGGATCATCGGCGAGCCGCTCCGGTCATTGGGCCTGGCGTCCGGTGCCGACGCCCAGCGCCGCATCGCCGAGGCGCTCGATTCGGTCGGGCTTCCCGCCGACACCGCGCGCCGGTACCCGCACGAGTTCTCCGGCGGTCAGCGTCAGCGCATCGCGATCGCGCGGGCCGTGGTGTCGCGCCCGCGGGTGCTGCTGGCCGACGAGCCGGTGAGTGCGCTCGACGTCACGACTCGGGTGCAGGTGCTCGAACTGCTCGACCGGCTGCGCCGCGAGAACGGCCTCTCTCTCGTGATGGTGTCGCACGACCTCACCGCGATCGCTGCGGCCTGCGACCGCACGGTCGTGCTGCAGAACGGCCGTGTCGTCGAGCAGGGCCCGACGGCGGATGTGCTGCACGCCCCGCAGGATTCGTACACGCGGGCGCTCGTCGACGCGGTTCCGCGACTGCCGCGCTGAGTTCCTCGGGCGAACGCAGGGTGGGGCCGCGGGTTCGGCCTACCCGTATCTGGAATCGTATTCCGGTGTTTCATCCACTGTCTCTCGCTCGACGATTCATCGCCGTGCGTGCCGGGAATACGGTGTCGGAGTGGCCGGGCCGATCTCTCACATGTTCTACGCGGACGACTCCGGAAACCTCGAGGAGGGATGGATCGTCTATGGCTGGGTCGAGCTCGCAGTCGAGCACTGGGATGCAGTGCTCACTCATTGGCTCACGTTTCGGAAGCGACTTGTCGCAGACTACGGAATCCCGACTGCAGAGGAATTGCACCTGACTGCGCTCGTCAACGGACGCGGCCACGTCTCTACGGCGCCGCCCTCTCGTTTCGTCAGGCAAGGGGAGACTCTCTGGAAGCCTCTCGGACGCGAAGTGGCGGTGCGCTGTCTCGAAGCCGTACGGGAGTGTCCGCACATCGAGATCGGAGTGTGCTTCAGAAGGTCTTCTCTGCGGAACAAGAACATCAACCGCGACCGTGAAGCGGTCTACTCGTCTCTCGTCGCTCTTTGGGATTCCCAACTACACAGGTCCCGCGAGTACGGGATAGTCGGAATGGATGGGGACGGCTCGGATCCCATCTACTACAACGCGCACCGGGCGTTGAGCCTTTCCACACGTCGGATCATCGAGGATCCGATGTTCCACAGCTCGCGGCGGTCTCAATGGACTCAGATCGCGGACATCGTGGCCTGGTCCGGGTTTACCCATCTGAACCCGCACGCGGGCAACGAGTTTGCGTGGACCTGGTACGACGACTACCTCAGGGACTTGAATCCGCTCGGGGATCCGATCGAACTGGCCTGACAAGCAGCAAGACCCGCTTATCCACGAGAGTGGGGCGGGCCTGCTTCTACAGTCTACGCAGCTCGAGCGCCCCTCGTCGGCTCAGCCAGCTTGCATTCCGGAACACGTGGCCTCAAGCTGAAGCCCCTCCGCCCCTCAGGTCCCCGACGACGCCAAGCCGAAGTACTCAAGTTCCGCGTCGTTCAGCATCCGGGAGCGGATCAGGAACCGCATCCCGGTCGGGCCCTCGACCGAGAAGCCGGCACCGCGACCGGGCACGACGTCGATGGTCAGGTGCGTGTACTTCCAGTACTCGAACTGCGACTCCGACATGTAGACCTCGACAGGGGCGTCGAGCTCGACGTCGAGAGACCCCAGCAGCACGTCGCCCGGGCCGGTGATGAACATCCCGACCGGATAGCACATGGGCGATGACCCGTCGCAGCATCCGCCGGACTGATGGAACATGAGCGGCCCGTGCTGCGCGGTCAGATCGCGGACGAGGGATGCCGCAGCATCCGTCACGTCGACGCGCTGGTAGGTGCCGATGCTGACCATGGTTCCGCCCTTCACGGATGGGTCCGGGCGGACGCCGGAGCGCCCGCCCGGATTCGAGCTCAGAAGAAGCCCATCGGCCCTTCCGCGTAGGAGACGAGGAGGTTCTTCGTCTGCTGGTAGTGGTCGAGCATCATCTTGTGGTTCTCGCGACCCACGCCCGACTGCTTGTATCCGCCGAATGCCGCGTGCGCGGGGTACTGGTGATACGTGTTGGTCCACACGCGTCCGGCCTCGATCGCTCGCCCTGCGCGGTAGGCGGTGTCACCGCTGCGGCTCCACACTCCCGCGCCGAGCCCGTAGAGGGTGTCGTTCGCGATCGAGATCGCGTCGTCGAAGCCGTCGAACGACGTGACCGACAGCACGGGGCCGAAGATCTCCTCCTGGAAGATGCGCATGTCGTTCGTGCCCTCGAACACGGTCGGAGCGACGTAGAAGCCCTCACTCAGATCGCCGCCGAGGTCGACCCGATCGCCGCCAGCGAGCAGCCGCGCCCCGCCCTGCTTGCCGATGTCGATGTAGCTGAGGATCTTCTCCAGCTGGTCGTTCGACGCCTGCGCGCCGATCATGGTCGCCGGGTCGAGCGGGTTTCCCTGCACGACCTTGCCGACCCGCTCCAGCCCGTCGGCGAGGAAGCCGTCGTAGATCGACCGCTGGATCAGTGCGCGCGAGGGGCAGGTGCAGACCTCGCCCTGGTTCAGAGCGAACATCGTGAAGCCCTCGAGCGCCTTGTCGTAGAACGCGTCGCTGGTCGAGCGGGCGACATCCTCGAAGAACACATTCGGGCTCTTGCCTCCGAGCTCCAGCGTCACCGGGATCAGGTTCTGCGAGGCGTACTGCATGATGAGGCGCCCGGTCGTGGTCTCCCCCGTGAAGGCGACCTTGCGGATGCGCTTGTGCTGCGCGAGCGGAGCGCCCGCCTCGATGCCGAAGCCGTTGACGATGTTCACGACACCGGCGGGCAGCAGGTCGCCGATGATGTCGAACAGGAAGAGCAGGGATGCCGGGGTCTGCTCGGCCGGCTTGATCACGACGCAGTTGCCTGCGGCGAGCGCGGGCGCCAGCTTCCACACCGCCATCAGGATCGGGAAGTTCCACGGGATGATCTGACCGACCACCCCGAGCGGCTCGTGGAAGTGGTACGCCACGGTGTTCTCGTCCAGCTGGCTGATGCCGCCCTCCTGCGCGCGGAGCACCCCGGCGAAGTAGCGGAAGTGGTCGACGGCGAGCGGGATGTCCGCGGCGAGGGTCTCGCGAACCGGCTTGCCGTTCTCCCAGGTCTCGGCGACCGCGATCTCTTCGAGATGCTGCTCGATCCGATCGGCGATGCGGTTGAGGATCACCGATCGCTCGGCCGGACTCGTCTTGCCCCAGCTCGCGAAGGCCTTCCAGGCGACGTCGACGGCCCGGTCGATGTCTTCACTCGTGCCCCGGCCGACCTCGGTGAAGGGCTTGCCGTTGACGGGGCTGATGTTCTCGAAGTACTGGCCCTTCACGGGGGCGACGAACTCGCCGCCGATGTAGTGGCCGTACTGCGGGCGATAGTTCGCGACGGCACCCGGCTGCCCGGGAGCGGCATAGGCGAGGGACACGTCTTCTTCGACGATGCTCATGGGGGTCTCCTTCGACGGAGCCGCGCTTCGGTTCGCGGCTGTGCTCCGACGGTAGGTCGCGCGACGTTGCACCCCGATGCGCAACGTTGCAATATATTGCGAGGCCTCAGTCGGCGGCGAGACGCTCGATGCGCGCGACCACTCCCGCGCGCTTCGGCGATCGCGCCGGAAGCATCTCCAGGGCGAGGCGCAGCGCCTCGGCATCCCCCTGACCCTCCGGGATCTCGGCGTAGGCGAGCAGCACGTCGAGGCTCGCCTCCGACAGCATCGCCTCGTGCAGCGCCGCGCGCACCGATTCGCGGAAGTCCTCGACCCCGGGAGACGTCGACTCCGGCAGCACGGGTCCGCGATAGGCGGTGAGCGCCACGCGGTGCGCGCCGCGGTCGAGCAGGGAGAGCACATCGTGCGCATCCGTGTCGAGGGCGACGGGCAGCCGGTACGGACGCGACTCCGGAACCAGGTCGGGGGCCGTACGCTCGAGCACCTTTCGCAGACGAACCATCTCAGGCCGCAGCGTGTCGGGCGAGACGCCGGGGCCGTACACGAGCTCGCACAACCGCTCGGCGGAGAGACCCTGACGATGCACGGCGAGCATCAGCAGGATGGCGGCGTGCCGCGCGCTGAGTTCGATCATCGATTCGTCGTGCGCCGACTCCGTCTCCAGCCGCGCGCGGTCCCGTCCGAGCACATGCAGCGTCGCCCGGGCGGTCACCGGGGTGCGCGGCTTCGAGGTCGTCGGCCTGTTCCGGGGGGCCTCGCTCCGTTCCCGCAGCCGCGCGACCATGAGCTCCGATTCCACGGCACGGGCGGTCGCATCGACCAGCAGCCGCGCCTGCGGCGAGACGACATCCGGGCCGCCGGTGATGTCGATCACACCCAGCACCCGCTTCGTCTCCGGGTCGCGCACCGGTGCAGCCGTGCACGACCACGGATGCACGAGTCGGTTGTAATGCTCGGCGCCGCGGATCTGCACGGACTGGCCGAGAGCGAGGGCGGTGCCGGGCGCGCTCGTGCCGACGGCATCCTCCGACCAGTTCGCGCCGGCGACGAAACCCATGTCGTCGGTGAGTGTACGCAGCTGGTCGTCGCCCTCGATCCACAGCAGGCGCCCGGCCTGATCGCCCACCGCGATGATCACGCCGGTGTCCTCGGTCTCGCCGGGCAGAAGCAATGCGCGGATCATGTCCATGGCCGACGCCAGCGGATGCGCGAGACGGTACTCGTCGAGCTCATCGCTGACGAGTTCGAGCGGCGGAGCGGCCTCGGGCCCGACCCTTCGCCGCCACGACCGCTCCCACGCCTCGCGCACGAGGGGCCGCACCGCCTGCAGCCTTCGGTCTTCGAGGTTGCCGGCCAGCAGTTCCTCGTGCGCACGCTCGACGATCAGTCGCGATGTCGCCGGAAGCGACTCGCGGGATACCTGCCACGGCGCAGACACAGCGGTCTCCGATCGTCGAAGATGTGCGTTGACTCAGTGTATGAGCAGCACGCCCACGAGGGAACACCCGCCGTGTCAGCGGATGAGCCCCGCGACCAGGTCGTCGATCACGTCGTCGGTGGACGTCTCCGGATCGATCGGCGTGGTCAGCCTGTCGAGCAGCAGCCCATCGATGGCGTAGTGGAACAGGGCGATCTCGCGGCGTCCGCCGGGGAGGCCGGCCGCGGCGTTGAACGCGACGTCGCCGTCGAAGCCGGCCCGCTGCCAGGCGCCGAGGACTGCGGCGACCTCGGGCCGCCGCCCGCCCTCGAGCCTCAGCTCGAACAGGGCGAGCGTCACGTCCCTATCCTCGGTCAGCCGTCGCACGATGTCGCGGATGTAGTCGGCGAACAGCGCGGGACCGGGCTCGACTGTCGCGCGTCGCTCCAGGTCTTCGGGCGTGGGTGCGAGGCGCTCCCCGATCCGCTCGACGAGTCCCTCGATCAGGGCATCGCGGCTGCGGAAGTAGTTCGAGGTCGTGCCCGTCGGAACCTGCGCGGCGATGTCGACCGCGCGGTGCGTGAGCCCGCGAGAGCCCTCTCGGGCGAGCACCGTGAGTCCGGCATCCGCGATCGTCCGTCGCCGGGAGTCGTTCTTCGCCATGACATGAGACTAGCGCAATCACTACGCCTGTTGTATAGTAACTGCGACATCTGTAGTGATTGGATCATCATGCGCGAACTCGTGTACTACGCCGCCGTCACCCTCGACGGCTACATCGCCGGGCCGAACGGTGAATTCGACGCCTTCCTCATCGAGGGAGACCACATGGACGGGATCAACGACCGCTTCGCCGACACGCTCCCCACCGTCGCGGCCGAAGCCCTCGGCATCACCCAGACGCGCGAGGTCTTCGACACGGTGCTGATGGGCTGGAACACCTATCAGGTGGGCGGCCTGCCCAGCCCGTACTCGCACCTCCGCCAGATCGTGTTCAGCCGCACGAAGACCGCGGAGGCCGAGAACCTCGAGGTCACGGCCGAGGATCCGGTCGAGGTGGTGCGGCGGCTGAAGCAGGAGGACGGCGCCGACATCTGGCTCTGCGGAGGCGGCGCTCTCGCCGCATCGCTCGCCGACGAGATCGACCGGCTCGTGCTGAAGCGGCAACCCCTGCTCTTCGGATCGGGCATCCCGCTGTTCGGCGAGCGCCCGTATCGCCCCGAACGCTTCGACATCGTCGAGACGGTCGCCTACGAAAGCGGCGTCGTCTTCACCGAGCTGGAGCGTCGTCGCGAGGGGTGACGCGGCCGCGGACCGGGTGCTAGCATTCTGCTGTCAGGAGGCAGACATGGCAACCGTGACCATCCGGAATCTCAGCGACGATGTCGTCGTCGCACTCAAGGAACGTGCCCGGCGGAACTCCCGCTCGATGGAGGCCGAGGTCCGAGATGTGCTGACGCGCTTGGCGCAGGGAGACGAGAGCGGGCTCGACGCGCAACTCCAGCAGCGGGTGCTCCGCCCGCGACGGTGGTCGGTCCCCTCGAGCGAGGTGATGGCGAGGGTCGATGCGAACCCGTCGACTCCGGAACAGGACAAGATGCGGGAGGAATGGCTGGCCGAACTGGAGGCCGACCGCAAGAACCCGTTCTTCCTCGACTCCTTCAGAGATCCGTGGGAGAAGCCGTGATCCTTCTTGACACGAACGTCCTCATCCGGCTCGATGCCGTCCGATTGCCGCCGGCTGACGTGGCGCTCAGTGCAATCGCGTACTCCGAGCTGCAACTCGGAGTCGAGCGGGCGACAGATCCGGTTCTCCGTCGCCGTCGACGCAACGAACTGATGCGGTTGTCGGCACTGCTCGAAGCCGACTGGCTTCCGTTCGATCAAGCCGCCGCCGATGGCTACGCGCGCCTCGCGTCACGGGTGATCCTGAACCGTCCCGCCCACGCCCGAAGTAAGGACATCATGCTGGCCGGTCACGCCTACGCGCTCGGCGCCGCTGTCCTCACGTTCAACCCGAAGGACTTCGAACTCGTGTCCGACGAAGTCGAGATCATCGTCCCCGAACTGCGCTGACGCCAGAAGTCAGCCCCGCGCGGCCCACCACTCGCGCAGCCGCTGCTCGACGACATCGGGACCCAGCACGCCCTCGTCCAACCGCAGATCGAGCAGGAACCGGTACGCCTCGCCCACCTCACGGCCGGGAGCGATACCGAGCACCTGCTGGATGCGGTTGCCGTCGATCTCCGGACGGATGGAGTCGAGCTCCTCCTGCTCGCGCAGCGCTGCGATGCGCGACTCGATGTCGTCGTACGCGCTGGCCAGGCGTCCGGCCTTGCGCTTGTTGCGCGTGGTCACATCGGCACGGGTGAGGATGTGCAGGCGCTCCAGCAGGTCACCCGCGTCGCGCACGTACCGCCGCACTGCGGCATCCGTCCAGGTGCCCTCGGCGTAGCCGAAGAAGCGCAGATGCAGCTCGATCAGCGTGGAGACGGCATCGGTCGTGTCGGTGTCGAACCGCAGGGACTGCAGGCGCTTGCGAGCCATGCGCGAGCCGACGACGTCGTGGTGGTGGAACGTCACCACGCCACCGGGCTCGAGCTTGCGCGTGCGCGGCTTGCCGATGTCGTGCAGCAGCGCGGCGAGGCGTAGCGGCACATCGGGGGCGGCGCCCGGATGCCGGGAGTGCTCGAGCTCGATCGCCTGGCTGAGCACGGTGAGGGAGTGCTCGTAGACGTCTTTGTGGTGGTGGTGCTCGTCGACCTCGAGGCGCAGTTCGGTGACCTCGGGGAGGAACTCGTCGATCAGGCCGGTGTCGACCAGCACCCGGATGCCGCGCACCGGATCGTCGGTCTGCATGAGGCGCACGAGTTCGGACTGGATGCGCTCCGGGCTCACGATCTTGAGGGTTTCGCGCAGTTCGGCGATCGCCTCGGCCGTGGCATCCTCGACGCGGAACCCGAGCTGGGCGCTGAAGCGGGCCGCACGCAGCATCCGCAGCGGGTCGTCGCCGAACGAGATCCGCGGGTCGGCCGGTGTACGCAGGATGCCGGCGACGAGGTCTTCCACGCCACCGGTCGGGTCGACCAGCTTCACGGCGGGCACCTGCAGCGCCATGGAGTTGACGGTGAAGTCGCGGCGCACGAGGTCGCCGTCGATCGTGTCGCCGAACTCGACCGTGGGCTTGCGGGTCACGCCGTCGTAGCTGTCGGCGCGGTAGGTCGTGATCTCGACCTGCTCGCCCTGCACGCGCGCACCGATCGTGCCGAATGCGCGGCCGATGTCCCACTGCGCGGTCGAGATCGGGGTGACGATGGTCAGGATGTCGTCGGGCGCGGCGTTCGTCGTGAAGTCGAGGTCATGCGTCGCCCGACCCAGCAGCGCATCGCGCACCGGACCACCGACCACGGCCAGGTCGAAACCGGCATCCGCGAACGCCGTCGCGAGGGTTCGGACGACCGGGTTCTCGGCGAGCGCACCGAGACGGGCGAGGCCGTCAGCCATGTTGAGCATGGGTTCCAGCGTACCGGGATGGGCCGGTGGGGCTTCGGCAGGTACCGGACGCACCGTTCACCCGAGAGGTCCCTCAGTCAGCAGCCAACGCAGGCGGATTCCACAGATCCATGGCAGTCCAGTTCGGAGGAAAGCCCATGCTGTCGATACCAAGGTGCGCAACGCTGGGAAAGGTGGCAACGAGCCCCCTCAGGCGCTCGATCCACTCCGCGTGTCCGGAGATGCTGCGAAGCAGATAGGCCATCACAGCCAAAGCGTTGTATAAGCCGAAGTCCTTTGTCGGAGTGCTGAGTTCATGAAGGTGCGCGAGTTCCGGCACACTGTTGTTCTTGGGACGGGTGGGGGCGACGACGAGTCTCCTGTTGAACAGCCGAGCCTGATGAGCCGCGACATTTCTCACGTAGTTGGTACTTGCGATCCAACTCGCGAGCACAGTCTTGCTGGGCACCCGATAGTGGCGAGCGACACGGGTGGCGACGTCGTTCTGCAGACCTGTGTAGAGCGTCGCGAGGTGCCCGAGTTCGAGGACTTCAGTCAGTGCCCAGATCGGCATCTGACCGTCGTACTTCTTCCGAAAGTGCTCAACGAACGCCTCCTTGGAATTGGCGCGTCGTGCATCGATACGGGCCAGCCATTCGGCGTGCCTACTCGTCTTCTTACCGCTCACAGGATCGGCGCGAGGCTCGACGAATGATGTCGTGAACGTTCGTTGATCGAGGTGTGCGAAGGCTGACCGCTGACCCAGGATGTAGCCGATTTGGGTGCGAAGCGAGACTTCTATGCGTTCCACGGCTTCGAGGACGTGGAGTCGCAGCGCGCGATCGAACTGGATGAGCGCCGAAGCATGTTCGATTCGCGTGCCATGCCGGTAGTTGCTGAGCACGCGTATAGACCGACGTCCTGACTCCTCTACGACGCTTAGGGACTCACGAGACGGGTAGAGGTACCCGGTGAGACGGTAGTACCCGACTTCTTCAAGCAGAAGTAGTGCGTTCTCCTCGTCGTCCACGATCAGTCCCCTACCGCGCAACTGCGCGACCTGATCTTCGATCGACAGCCATGGTTTGGTGTACTCGACCACACGTCCCCCAAAAGAAAATCAGCCCGAGCCGTGAGGCGAGCGGGCTGATCGTGATGTCACCACTCTACCAGCGCCCGCGCAGGATCACCCCTCACGACAAGGAGAACCAGCCCAGAGCCGCACCGTATATCGGAAGCAGCGCAAGCCCCGCGAGCTCAAGCACCGCCACAGTCGATGAGACGACCCACCCGGCGATGATCAAGCCACGGCGGGCATCCGCTTCAAGGCGCCGTTGCCACGTGGCGGCGATCGCCAAGACGAATGCAAGAGGGGGCAGCGGGCTCACACAGATCGCTATCCCTGCCAAAGCCCGCCACACCCGTGGTTCGGCCTTCGGTTCCTGTTGCTGCAAACGGGCGATCTGCGACTCGAGATTCTGTCGTGCCACGGAGAACAGAGGCGACGTGACCCGCCCTCGGCCACGTGGGATGAGAAGAACAGCTACGACCATTGCCGCGGGCAAGGGCAGAGCAAGTCCATAGCCGAGTCCTTGCAGGTAGACGACGGTGTCGTCCTCGCCTTCGACTCGCATCGCTGTCGTCGCTGCCTCCATGGCGACGACGACGGTGACCACCGCCGGAGGAACGAGGATCACCACCGCGTCGAGGATCTTCGACTGCAGCAGCAACGGGAGCACCTGAACGGCGGTTCCCACAGCGAAGAGCGTGAGCACGAGCGCGAAGATCACAAAGACGCCCGTGAGGCCGCCGTCGTGAAACACCTGGTGGACACCCACACCTGCGACGCCGATGAGCACCAGGCCGAAGATCGCACCCTGCACCCACAGCGACGTCTTCGGGTGAGGATCGATCCGTCCAACGATGCGTCTGAGGGCCGCCTCCATCTGCCTAACTGCCCGCGCGGCGCGCTCCTTCCCCAGATCGAGGCGCACTGCCTCGGCGTCGGCCTGTACCGCTGCATCAGCCGCGATGAGCATGGTGAGTGTCGCGCCGATCGGCACGCTGAACACCTCGACCACGTTGACAGTCGGCGACGGCAGATTCTCTGCGCAGGCACCGGTGAAAGCCGAGAGCGCGACGTACGAGGAGGCCAGCGCCACGAAGAAGGCAACGTGGCCCCAGAACTGGCGGTGTGCGACGGCATCGTCAAGCCCGTGGTTTTCCGGATCGCGCGGCATCCGGAGCAACAGTTGCAATGCGATGGAAGCGGGCAGAAGCAGGATGAGGGCGCTGCCTCCCTGCTCGACGGACAGGGCTGCGGGCGCGAGGGCTGCGGTGGCTGGTCCGTCGCCGGCACTGGATACTAACAGCGATGCCAGCAGCGCCTGCATGCCCACCAGAAGCAGGGCGATGGCAGCGACTGCCCCCACAGCTCGCCGGAGCGCACGCGCGTATCGTGTCTCGGCGAGCAGGACAGCGTCACTTTCGACGGCATCTTCAGACGCGGGGGTGGCACGAGGGGGGATTGTGGCCCTCCATAGAGCTCTCCACGCTTGAGCGAGATCGGATTTGGTCATGGGGCTCCCTCCAGCAGCCCGCCCAGTGGCACGCTAGCGATTACCCCCTCGGCCGAACCTCGGACCCTCCGGTTTCGCCAGGCAGCATTCCGATACTCGGCGCACCGTTCACCTCCCGGTCGCCCGAGGGCCAGCCTCCCGTCACCCGACACCGATGGGCTGGAGGGGCCCCGTGCAGCTGAGCACGGAACCCCACCCCCATGAAGGACTGACATGACCTCCCCCACCCCTGCGGTGCGCTGGCGGCGTCACGGACTGACGTCCGTCGCGCTCCTGGCCCTGCTCGGCGGCGCTGTCGTCGCCCCCGCGGCCCTCGCCGCCCCCGAGCCCGAAGTGCCGACCGGCTCGCTGATCACCGGCGACACCGCCTGGCACTACCTCGACGGCGGATCCGACCCGTCACCCGCACCGGCCGCGCTCCGTGACTGGACGCTCCCGGCGTTCGACGACGGCAGCTGGAAGACGGCCGCGGGCTCGTTCGGCGCGAAGAACGGCAAGCTTGGATCGGTGGGCCCGCAGACGCCGAAGACGCTCCTGAACCACTACCTCGACGGCGTGAAGGCGCCGACCGTGCCGACGTACTTCTTCCGCACGACGTTCGAGCTCGAGGCGGGAGTCGCCGAGCAGGTCGCGGCGCTACAGAGCACGATCACCTACGACGACGCCGTGATCGTGTGGATCAACGGTGAAGAGGTCGCCCGCTACGTCGACGGCCGCATCACCGACACGAAGAACGTCGAGTACGCTGGCGACTCCAACGGCGACCCGCTGACGACCACGTTCAGCGCCGAGGGCGACCTGCTGCACGACGGCACCAACACGATCGCCGTCTCGCTGTTCCAGGACCGCGAGACCAGCTCCGACATCTACTTCGACATGTCGTCGCTGACCCTGGTGGAGGCATCCGATCCCGGTACGCCCGTGATCGCGCCGCCGACCCGCGTCATCCTGACCCCGACCGAGCAGCCGGCCATCTCCCAGGCGTTCTCGTGGCTCGCGGGCGACGCGTCGCACACGGTCGGACAGGTCGAGATCGCGCCGACCGCGGGTGGCGACGTCCGCACCGTCGACGCGTACGACGCCGGTGTCGTGAACGGCAACCCGAACAAGCACTTCTCGGCGACCGTCACCGGTCTCACCGCGGCGACCGAATACCGCTACCGCGTCGGCCTGCCCGGCAGCTGGAGCGACTGGTACGAGTTCCGCACGGCCGACCCGAAGGCGACCGACTTCCAGTTCATCTACTACGGCGACGCACAGATCGGACTCGACACCACGTGGCCGAGCGTCGTGAAGCAGGCGGAGGCCAACGCTCCGCGCTCGATCGGCTCCGTGCACGCGGGCGACCTGATCAACAAGTCCAGCAACGAGGACGAATGGGTCAACTGGTTCAAGGGCATGAAGGACTCGGCCGTGCGCACCAACGTGATGGCCGCCCCCGGCAACCACGAGTACTCGGGCGACAAGCTGCTCACCGCGTGGAAGGCCGCTTTCGAGTACCCGCACAACAACCCGTCGATGAGCTCCATCGGCGAACTGGCCGATCTCGCCAAGGGTGACACCGAGGTCGCGGCCCAGTACCGCGCTCTCTTCGAGCACTGGAGCGCCTTCGCCGCCGAGACCGCGTACTACACCGACTACCAGGGCGTGCGCTTCATCACGCTCAACGCGACGCGCGACGCGACCTTCCTCACCCCGCCGGCGCTGCCGTCGTGCACGAGTGCCGACTGCCCGATCGCCAAGGGCGAGGAGCTGTGGATCCGCTTCCAGGGCGCCTGGCTCGACCTGCTGCTGCAGAACAGCCCGTCGAAGTGGAACGTCGTCACCTTCCACCAGCCGGTCTTCTCGGCATCCGAGGGTCGCGACGAGCCGAAGCTCCGCGCCGACTGGGTCCCCGTGTTCCAGCGCAACGACATCGACCTGGTGCTCATGGGCCACGACCACACCTACGCCCGCGGCTACGTGAACACCGATGCGACCGAGACGCCCGGCATCACCACCGGCCCGGTCTACGTCGTGTCGAACTCCGGCGCGAAGCACTACGAGCTCGAGACGCCGGAGAAGAACGTCTGGACCAACAACGGCGCCACCCAGGTGCTGCGCGGCCAGGGCGTCACCACCTACCAGGTGATCGACGTCTCGAAGAATCAGCTCGTCTACCGCTCCTACCTGGCGGAGAAGCAGCCGGATGCCACCACCGACCTCCCCGTCGGAGCCGTGTACGACACGTTCACGGTGACGAAGTCGGATGCCGGCGAGAAGTGGGTCACCGAGAAGGGCGTCACGCCTCCGGTCACGCCGGAGCCCGAGGTTCCCGCCGAGATCGAGCTGGGCGCGGCATCGGTCACGGCCGGCAGCACCCTCGCGGTCTCGGGCAGCGGCTTCGCGGAGGGTGCGGAGCTGCGGCTCGAGCTGCGCTCCGACCCGGTGCAGCTGGGCACGGTGACCGCCGGTGCGGACGGCTCGTTCCAGCGCACGGTGACGATCCCGGCCAACACCCCGGCCGGGGCGCACACGCTCGCCGCGATCCTGCCCGACGGCACCGAGGTCGCGGCCTCCGTCACCGTCACCGCGGTGTCCGGCGGCGGAGCGGTCACGCCAGGTGACGGCTCGGGCGGTTCGAGTGGCGCACACGGCGACCTCGCCACCACGGGTGCCGACAGCGTGCCGTACATCGTCGCAGCGGTCGTGCTCCTCGCGGCGGGCCTCGGCCTGTTCACGATGCGCCGCCGTCGGCAGCACGCCACGGTCGAGGTGACCGAGGCCGAGTAGTCCGCAGCATCCACGGGCGCCGTCGGGGTTTCGACCTCGGCGGCGCCCGCCGTTCCCAC
>NZ_JBLVOH010000093.1:6490-10115 GCF_053543675.1 Microbacterium umsixpiens | reverse complement strand
GTTCCCACATGGTCGGGATGGCGAGGACGCCGGACGTCAGTCGACGACGAACAGACGCGCGCCGGTCTCGGTGCTCGAGCGATGGGCTTCCATGTCCGTGCCGACCTGATAGCTCTCCCCGGCGTGCAGAGTGAAGGTCCGACCGTCTTCGAGCTCCGTCTCGAGGGTGCCCTCGACGACGAACAGCACGTGGCCGCGCGAGCACCAGTGGTCGGCGACGTAGCCCGGCGAGTATTCGACCATGCGGATGCGGGTGTCTCCGATCTGCCGTGATCGCCAGACCGCCTGCCCCGTGATTCCCGGGTGGATGGTGGGTTCGATCTCTGCCCAGGTGGTGGTGCTGAAGGCGTGTCCGGGAAGGTTCATCGGTTCAGTATGGGTCATCGGCGACGCTCCACCCTGCCGCGCCGAGGAGACCACCGACGCCTCAGCGCGACCCCGGACTGGGATAACCTTCCACCGAGTCCGTCCCGCTGAAGGAGAGCCCGTGCCCGCGAACGATGTGATGGCCGACGAGACCGATCGGATCGTCGCCGCGGCCCTGCAAGTGAACGGCCGTGCGTCGTGGGGAGAGATCGCCCGCGTGGTCGACCTGCCCGAGCGCACCGTCGCCCGTCGCGGTCAGCGGCTGCTCGATCGCGGACTGGTCCGCGTCTCCACCTACGTCGACCCCGCCCGCGTGCTGCACGCCCGCGCGGTGCTGTTCCGCATCACGACCGAGCCGCACGCGCTGTGGCATGTGGCGCGCACCCTTGCCCGCCGCGCGGACGCCTCGTCGGTCTCGGTGCTCGAGGGCAGCAGCGACATCGCCGGCATGCTGCTCCCCCACGACGACGCCTCCATCCGCGAGCTGCTGTTCACCGACTTCCCGGAGCTCGAGGGCATCGACTCGATCAACGTCACCACTGTCCTGAAGTTCTTCCGCTCGGGGCACGACTGGCGTGCGGGCGTACTGACCGACGAACAGGCCCGCATGCTCGACGAGTCGTCCGGCTCGGAGGTCGACCCCGCCGACTCCCTCAGCGACGACGAAGAGGCTCTGATCCGACTCCTCCTGAAGGACGGGCGGATGCCGGTGGCCCAGCTCTCCCGCGCCCTGGGCCTCAACGTCACGACGACTCGGCGACGCATGGAGTCGCTGAGCCGCCGCGGACTGATGCATCCGCGCACCGAGGTCGTGCCGAGCCTGTTCGGTCTGGGACTCGAGGCGCTCGTATGGCTTCGCGTGCCGATGGCTCGGCTCGAGAAGGTGGGCGCGGCCCTCGCCGCCGCCCCCGAGGTGAAGTTCATCGCGGCCACCACCGGCACCTCGCAGCTGCTCGCCAATGTGCTCGTGAAGGACGCCGACGAGTTCTACCGCTTCCTCACCGGCCCGGCAGTCGCAGGGCATGAGGGTCTCGAGGTCGTGGAGTCGCTCGTGGTGATCACCCCGGTGCTGCGCGGCTCGCTGATCGTCGACGAGGCGCCCGAGGCGCTGGCGAACGACATGCCTACCGGCGCCATCCGCCTATAGGCCGATTCTGTTACTGGCATGTAACGAAATGGCGAGATAGTTCTTAACGGCTTGACCTAGTGGCGAAATAGGGCGAGTATCCTCTCCAGGGCCAACACCCCTGGAGAGGACGATCGTGTTCACGGCTACGGGAGACGACTGGGCGGATCGCGCTGCGACGCTGCCCCTGCACACGCGCATGTTCATCGACGGCGCGTGGGAGGCGGGCTCTGCCGAGCCGCTGACTCCCGTGAGCCCGCGAGATGGTCGTGGGCTCCCGCCGATCACGGCCGCCTCCGCCGCCGACGTCGACCGGGCCGTCCGCTCGGCCCGCGCCGCGTTCGACTCCGGAGTCTGGTCGCGCATTGCACCCCGCGAGCGCGGACAGCTGCTCATCGCCTTCGCGCAGAAGATCCACGACAACGCCGAGGAGCTCGCCCTCACGATCTCGCTCGAGATGGGCAAGCCCATCCGCGAGGCCCTGCAGACCGAGCTGCGCGCGGTCGTGAACTGCTTCCGCTGGTACGGCGAGGCCGCCGACAAGGTGCTCGATGAGATGCCGGTCACCGCGCCGAACAGCCTCGCCCTGGTCACCCGCGAGCCGGCCGGAGTGGTCGCCGCCGTCGTGCCATGGAACTTCCCGCTGACGATGACCGCGTGGAAGCTCGCCCCCGCCCTCGCGGTCGGCAACAGCGTCGTGCTCAAGCCCGCCGAGCACACCACGTTCTCCGCGCTGCGCCTCGCCGAGCTCGCGGTCGAGGCCGGCATCCCCGCCGGCGTCCTCAACGTCACGCCCGGCACCGGCCAGGTCGCCGGCCGCGCACTCGGCGAACACCCCGACGTCGACGTGGTCACCTTCACCGGCTCGCCCGAGGTCGGCCGGAAGTTCCTCGGCTACTCGGCCGCCTCCAACGGCAAACGCGTCTGGCCCGAGCTCGGTGGCAAGACCGCGAGCCTGGTGCTGCCGGATGCCGACCTGGAACGGGCCGTGCGCGCCACCGCCGACGGCTGCTTCTACAACCAGGGGCAGATGTGCACGGCATCCTCCCGCCTGCTGGTGCCGCGGGCTCAGCGCGACCGCGCGCTGGAGATCGCGGCCGAGGTCGCGCGCACGAGCCTCCCCGCCGACCCGTTCGACGTCGCCACCTCGATGGGCGCGATCGTCAGCGAGCGGCAGCTCGCGGGCATCGCCGGATTCGTCGAGCGCGCCCAGGCCGAGGGCGGCGAACTCGCCGCCGGCAGTGCCGAGCGGTTCCGGGCCGTCGACGGCGGCAGCTACTTCGCCCCGGTCGTGCTCGGCGTCACCCCCGAACACGAGGTCGCCCAGCGCGAGGTCTTCGGTCCTGTGCTCTCCGTCATCGCGTACGACGACGTCGAAGACGCACTCGCGATCGCCAACGGCACCGAGTTCGGTCTGGCCGCCGCCCTCTGGAGCACCGACCTCAATGCCGTGCACACCCTGTCGCGACGCCTCCGCGCCGGAGTCGTCTGGGTCAACTGCTTCGAAGAGGGCGACATGACGATCCCCTTCGGCGGCGTCAAGGGATCGGGCTTCGGCCGCGACAAGAGCCTGCACGCCCTGGAGAAGTTCACCGATCTGAAGACCACCTGGATCGAGCTCTCGTGATCCGCCCGTTCATCGGCATCACCACCTGGCGCCGTTTCATCGACACCGACCTCGGCAGCGGTCGCCCCGCCCACAGCCTGGGCACGGAGTACGCGGCGCCCATCGAGGCCGCGGGTGGTGCCGTGGTGCTGCTGCCGCCGACCGCCGGTGTCGACGAGGTGCTCGATCGTCTCGACGGGCTGGTGCTCTCCGGCGGAGAAGACGTGCACCCCTCGCGCTACGGCGCCGCGCCGCAGGAGGGCAAGAACTACGACCCCTCGCGCGACGGCTACGAACTCGCGCTCGCCCGCGGAGCCCGTGAACGCGGTCTGCCGGTGCTGGCGATCTGCCGCGGCCTCCAGGTCAGCAACGTCGCCTTCGGAGGATCGCTGATCGTCGACATCCCGACGACCGCCGATCACCGGCCCGTGCGCGGCGCCGACCAGCAGCTCGCCGCCCGGCATCCGATCACGCTCGCCGAAGGCAGCCGCCTCGCAGCGCTCTACGGCACGCGGAATCGCGTCGTG
>NZ_JBLVOH010000093.1:0-6470 GCF_053543675.1 Microbacterium umsixpiens | reverse complement strand
AATCGCGTCGTGAACACCATCCACCACCAGTCGATCGACGTCTCCGCCCCCGGCCTCCATCCGGTCGCCTGGGCGCCGGACGGCATCGTCGAAGCCGTCGAGGCCGACGACGACTGGCCATTCTGGGCGGTGCAGTGGCACCCCGAGAAGATGATCGCCCCCGATGAGGCCGCAGAGGAGATGCCGCTGTTCGCGGCGTTCGTCTCGGCCGCCCGTGAACGCGCAGCGGAACACCCCGCTGCAGAGAAAGGAACACGATGACCAAGCAGGTCTTCCTCGAGTACGAGAACGGCGTCCGCGCCGTCGCCACCCTGTTCGAGGACCTCGCCCCTCGCACCTGCGAAGCCATGTGGGGTGCGCTGGAGAAGCCGGTCACCATGCAGGCGATGCACGCGATGTACGCCGGACCCGAGGTCATGGTCGGCCTTCCCGAAGAGGCCCAGAACTTCGACCCCGAGAAGGTGCCGTTCGAGAACCAGCAGGTCGTGCCCGCACCGGGTGACCTGCAGTGGTACTGGCAGCGTCCGATGCAGATGGGCGGCCTGCCGTTCGAGTGGTACGAGATCGGAGTCTTCTACGATCGTGGTGCCCGTACTCTCGGCCCGCTCGGATGGACACCCGTCAACATCTGGGGCGGCATCACCGAAGGACTCGCGGAATTCGCCAAGGAGAGCGCCGCGATCCGCATCGACGGAGCGAAGCAGCTCACCATCGGACGCCTGGTCTAAGGCGTTCACTCAGTGCTGGACCCATCCCGAAGGAGCAGTGCATGAATACCCGAAGAATCCTCACCACCGGGGCGCTCGTCGCCACCGGCGCCCTCGTCCTCGCCGGCTGTGCATCCGGTGACGACACCGCATCCTCCGGCGACAAGGAGTTCGCCGGCGAGACCATCGTCGTCACCTCGTTCGGCGGCGACTGGGAGAAGGCCTTCATCGAGGCCGTCGTCGATCCCTTCGAGGAGGAGACCGGTGCCAAGGTCGAGCTGATCACGCTGTACAGCGCCGACGCCCTCGCACAGGTCACCGCCCAGAAGGCGAGCCCCCAGATCGATGTCGTGCACTTCTCGGGCGGCCAGGAGTTCACGGCCGCTCAGGACGGGCTCATCGCCCCGATCGCGGCCGACGACCTGTCCGAGTCCGGTGACCTGATCGACCTCGCGACCGCAGGCCTCGAGCGGGGCGAAGGCCCCGTCATCCAGCTGGCGCCGATCGGACTCGTCTACAACACCGAGGCGGATGCTCCGGCGCCCACCTCGTGGCTCGACCTGTTCGACGACGCGTACGCCGGTCACGTCGCCCTCACGGACTTCTCGAACACGTACGGTGTGCTCTCGATGCTCCGCGTCGCCGATGCTCTCGGCGGCGGAATCGACGACCCCTCGAAGGCCATCGCCGACCTCGGGGCACTCGCCTCGGCCGGCGACGCGATCGTGGTCCCGACGTCGCCCGACCTGCAGACCGCGTTCGCCCAGCGCGACACGTGGATCGCTCCGTACGCGATGGACTACGCCGGCACCCTGCAGGACGCAGGTCTTCCGGTCGAGTTCATCGTCCCCGAGGAGGGCGCCACCGCCTCCCTCATCACGGCGAACGTCGTCGAGGGCCGGGACAACCCCGACCTCGCGAAGCTCTTCATCGACTTCGAGCTGCGCCCCGAAGCGCAGGCCGTCTTCGCGGAGAACATGCGGTACTCGCCGGTCAACACCAAGGCGGAGCTCTCGGACGACGCGGCGGATGCGGTCCTCACCGGTGACGAGCTCGACACGGTCGTGGTCTACGCGCCCGGCGACATCGCCGCCGACCGTCAGTCCTGGACCGACGAGTGGAATGCGCTGATCACCAAATGAGCGTCCGAACCCGTAGGGAGCCCTGGCTCCTGCTCCTGCCGGCGATCGCACTGCTCGCGCTCGCCTTCGTCACGCCGGTGGCCGGCATGCTCCTCATGAGCGTGCAATCGTCGGCAGGCGGGTTCACCCTCGACAACTTCACCCGGTTGTTCACGAGTGAATATCACCTCCAGGCGGCGCTGCGTTCGCTCCGCCTGGGGGTGATCCAGACGGTGATCACCCTCGTGATCGCCATCCCCCTCTCCTATGTGATGGCCCGCGCCGGCTCGAAGGTGCGCTCCTTCCTCCTGATCGTCGTGATCCTCCCGCTCATGACGAGCGTCGTGGTCCGCACGTTCGGCTGGGTCGTCCTGATGGGACCCTCCGGGCTGATGATGCAGATCCCCGGCGCGGAGTTCCTCGTCGGCGGCACCCAGGGCTTCCTCGGCACCGAGACCGGCGTCGTGATCGCCATGGTGCAGGTGCTCCTCCCCTTCGCGGTGCTCAGCATCCTCGGTGTCATCTCCGGCATCACCCCGCAGCTCGAAGAGGCGTCCCGCACGCTCGGCGCCGGGTTCTGGCGCACGCTGCGACACGTCGTCCTCCCCCTCGCTGTGCCCGGCATCGTCGCCGGCGCCTCGCTCGTCTTCGTCCTGTCGGTGAGCTCGTTCATCACCCCCCGCTTCATCGGCGGAGCCCAGATCCCGGTGTTCGCGCAGACCATCTACGTCGACGCGACCACCAACCTCGACTGGTCGTTCGCGGCCGCGCAGGCCGTGCTGCTGTTCGCCGGGGTCATGCTCGTGCTCGCAGCGACGTCCCGGCTCGGGAAGCAGAAGGTGTGACCATGGTCCGTTCCGTTCCCCTCCTCGGCAGGATCCTCGCGATCGTCCTCGGCGTCGTCGTGACGCTGTACATGCTCGTGCCGCTCATGGTCGTCGCCGGCGCCTCGGTCGGCGAGAACCGCTTCCTGACGTTCCCCGGGCAGGGCTTCACGCTCGACTGGTACGTCGAGGCGCTCACCTCCGACACCTACCTCGAGCCGTTCCGCCTGAGTCTGCTCGTCGGCATCACCGTCGCGATCCTCGCGGCCGCGATCGGCACCGCAGCCGCCCTCGCTCTCACCCGCTTCAAGGTTCCCGGCGGTGCGGCGATCCAGGCGCTGTTGATGTCGCCACTGACGATCCCCACGATCATCCTCGCCATCGGCGCCCTGTCCATCGCGTCGCTCACGATCGGGTCACCCAACGTGGGCGTGCTGATCGCGATCCACATCGTCATCGCGATCCCCTACGTGATGCGCACCGTGACCGGCGTGATGACCCGCGCCGACCACTTCACCGAGGAGGCGGCGCGCACTCTCGGTGCCAGCACCTGGAATCGCTACCGGCTCGTCGTGCTCCCGATCGCCCGCCCCGGCATCGCGGCCGGCGCCTTCTTCGCCTTCAACATCTCGTTCGACGATGCGGTCATCGCCCTCTTCCTGCGCACCCCGCAGCTCGAGACGCTCCCCATCGCCATCTACGGCCAGCTGGAGTTCAGCACGTCGCCCACCGTGGCGGCCGTCTCGACTCTCATGGTCCTGCTCACCGTCGTCCTCATGATCGTGCTCGAACGCATCATCGGCCTGGGAAGGTTGTTCGTCTGATGACAACACTCACCATCACCTCACTCACCAAGGACTTCAAGGGGACGAAGGTGCTCAAGGGCATCGACCTCTCGATGCAGTCCGGAGAATTCGTCTCCCTCCTCGGCCCCTCGGGCTGCGGAAAGACGACACTCCTGCGCTGCATCGCCGGCCTCGAATCCCCGAGCGGCGGCACGATCGAGATCGCGGGTCAGGATGTGACCAAGCTCCCGCCCGAGAAGCGGCACCTCGGCATGATGTTCCAGAGCTACGCGCTCTTCCCGCACATGAGCGTGGTCGAGAACGTGCGCTTCGGTCTGCGGATGTCGGGCGAGAAGTCGAAGGCCGAGCAGAAGGAGCTCGCTGTGCGGGCTCTGGAGCGCGTGCAGATGGGACACCTCGCCGATCGGATGCCGGCGCAGCTCTCGGGCGGTCAGCAGCAGCGTGTCGCACTCGCCCGGGCCATCGCCTTCGAGCCCCGCGTGCTCCTGCTCGACGAGCCGCTGTCGAACCTCGACGCCCGGCTGCGTGAAGACATGCAGGTCGAGCTGAAGGAGCTGCACCGCACCCTCGGGCTCACCACCGTGTTCGTCACGCACGACCAGGAGGAGGCGATGAGCCTCTCCGACCGGATCGTCCTCATGAACGGCGGTGTGATCGAGCAGGAGGGTGCACCGGCCGAGCTCTACGGCGCACCGCGCACCCCGTTCGCCGCCGACTTCATCGGGGCGGCGAACCTCCTTCCGGCGACCCGCTCGGGCGCTGTCGCGACGCTCGACGGAACAGGGATCCAGATGCCGTTGACCGGTGCGGGCCCGGACGGCGGCGGAAAAGTGGTGCTCCGTCAGGAGGACCTGCACCTGTCCCCCACCGTCGGCGCGGATGCCCCGGTGAGCGTCGATGTCATCGCCCACGTCTATCGTGGGGCCGACATCGTCTACATCGTCGAGCTCGCCGGCAAGCGGATGAGAGTCGTGCGCCCCCGGCACGAGGATCCGATCCCCGAAGGCACCGCCGGTCTCGGCTGGCGCGACGGCGCCCTGCTCTGGATCGCCGCCGCCTGAAGGCCCGGCCCCTCGATCACCGACCCGACGCCTCTTCACCAGGGGTAGTTCCACGGCATCCCACGGCGATGAGACGCCACGGCCATAGGATCGCGGCATGGCCGACGATGACGTGCAGTCCTCCCCCGCACCCGATACCTCCCGCCGAGGCTTCTTCAAGATCGGCGGGGCGGCCCTCGCCGGCGCGGTCGTCGGTGGCGCGGGTGGCGCTGCCATCGGAGCATCCGTCGCGGCGGGCGCGCGCGACGGCTTCGCCGACGATCCGGACCCGTACGCCGCGCTGACCCCGCGCAGTGAGCCGGGGTTCGACCACGTCGTGGTCGTGATGGGCGAGAACCGTTCGTTCGACAATCTCCTCGGGTATCTCTACTCGAAGGAGAACCTGCCGGCGGGTGAGAAGTTCGAGGGCCTGGCATTCGGCACGCACAGCAACAAGGCGTCCGACGGCACCGTGGTCGAGGCGCACGTCTACGAGGGCGAGACCGATCGCATCATGAGTCACCCCGATCCCGATCCGGGTGAGGAGTATCCGCACGTCAACACCCAGATCTTCGGAACGGTGGATCCGAAGTCGAATGCCGAGCTCTTCGTCGACCAGATGGAGGCGCCCTACAACGCCCCGACGAACGGCGAGAAGGCCTCGATGTCGGGGTTTCTCCAGGATTACATCATCAACTTCCGTCGGCTGCGCAAGGGCAAGGAGCCGAGCGTCGACGAGGCGAAGCACATCATGGGCTCCTTCTCCCCCGCGATGCTGCCGGTGCTGTCGACGCTCGCCGCCGAGTTCGCGGTGTTCGACCACTGGTACGCCGGCGTCCCGTCACAGACGTTCTGCAATCGCTCCTTCTTCCACGCCTCGACGTCGCACGGCTTCGTGACGAACCAGGCCGGCGGCGGCTACGACAAGTGGATCGATGCGCCCGCAGCGCCGACGGTGTTCAACCGGCTCGAAGAGAAGAAGCTCGACTGGAAGATCTACATCGACAAGCTCCAGCTCGTCTCCTTCACCGGCATGCTGCACGCCCCGGTTCTGGAGAAGTACTGGCGCACGGATCACTTCGGCACGATGGAGGACTTCTACGCCGACGCGAAAGACGGCAAGCTCCCCGCGTACGCCTTCATCGAGCCGCGGATGGTCTACGACCACAACGACTTCCACCCGCCGTTCGGCTCACCGCGGGAGGGCTTCGTCGAGGGCGAAGAGGTCTTCGACAGCGCGATCTCCGACGTGCGCGCGGGTGACCTGCTGATCCACGACATCTACGAGGCGGTGCGCACGAGCGCGTCGCCGACGGGGTCGAACGCCGTCAACACCCTGCTGCTGATCACCTTCGACGAACACGGCGGATGCTACGACCACGTGCCGCCGCCCGCCGCGACGAAGCCCACGAAAGACACCGAAGCGGGTGAGATGGGATTCACCTTCGATCGACTCGGATGCCGTGTCCCGGCCATCGCCGTGTCGGCGTACACGAAGCGCGGCACGATCATCCACGACGAGATGCACCACGGTTCGGTCACGGCGACGCTCTCACGGCTGCACGGCCTGGAGCCCCTCAACGAGCGGGACGCCTCGGCCAACACCCTGTTCAACGTGGTGAACCTGGACCAACCCCGGCATCCGGCCGACTGGCCGACGACGAAGCCCTCCTACACACCGCCGAACCCGGAGGAAGCGGTGCCGCAACCCGACGTGAAGGAGCACCTCAAGCCGCTGACGCCCCCGGCGCGCGGACTGCTCGGACTGCTTCTGGCCCGCTATGGCAAGCCCGGCGAGAAGGAGCCGGAGACCTTCGCCGATGCGTACAAGATCCTCCACGAGCACGGCGAGGAGCTTTTCGGCCCGGCGAAGGGCAGCTGACCGCGGTCGCAGTCTTTGCCCGCGGTCGCACGATTCTCGGGGAACCGTGCGACGCGGGTGCGAATCCCCGCCCGGACTACTTCCGGGCGG